>CAKZNU010000175.1 GCA_937132175.1 uncultured euryarchaeote | reverse complement strand
CCAATCATGTCGGCCTTTCGAGCCGACGACCCGGGTTCAAATCCCGGTGGCCGCAAGCTTAGTTATTTTATCTGTGCTGGGTCCAGGTCGGCCAGAAATAACCCCGGATGCACTTTTCACCAAGGCTCTGTATCACGAACGGATTAATCAAGTAGTTGGTATCCAAAGTCTCTGAGGGCAACCCTGTAAACCTCGCTGTCTGGGGGTATGGTATCTGATACAGACTTTACATCGTCTTTTACTCCCTTCATGTTGATCTCCAGGGTGAAGCTAATCTCAGGAACGTATTTTCGTATCTCGCTTTCTGCCGTGTCTCCCTCAAGCTTTGACTGTATCCTGGGAAACACATCTCGTGTGTCCTCCAGGGTAGATTCTGACCTCAGATTTCTAAGATAGCTTTCGTATGAATCCAGCTCTAGGTCTTCAGTTTCAATCACTAACTTTCCATCGTATGTACTGTCGGAGAAACCATTCTCTATCTTGTCCGATACACCTTCCCACGACATCCCGGTCTTACGCCCTAGCTCTCCATGTCGACCTGTTTCACAGAGTAGATCTGTTATTGCCTGGCATCCTTCTTCCCCTATTTTGTTAAGTTGGTACTCTGCTATAGTTGTGGTCTCTGCCTCTGTTTCAGGCTCATTCCAGGGAAAGATACTTTTCAGTGCCGAAAGGTATCCACGCCCCGTGCTCTCCGAGTTCCTCTCCTCAGGCGGGAGCGATGGTGAATCTTCCTCTCTGTACGGCTCTATACTCACACCAATCTTTTGTCACGAACTCGAATAAAAAGGTTTGCTAGGGGTGCAAGAGTTTATAACATTACGTAGCGGTAATGCCGTTTATGAAAGATGGATATGAGTGGCTGAGTCTTGATGCCGGTGAATCTGTTCAGTGGCATGGACAGCCCCGTGTGAAAAGTATCATTCCGGCTGTTCTGGTCGGTATACCTATGATTCTGGCTCTTGGCCTGGGCTTTTTGGTGATGGCTGGAGCGTATCTTTCCGTGAAAAACACTTACTATGCGGTGACGTCTGATGCCCTGTACGTGAAGAAAGGCATCCTTTCCCGGAGTGTCCAGAGGATAGAGTTTTCGAAAGTACAGAACATCTCGTTCTCCCAGGGGATTCTGGGAAACAGCTTCGGGTACGGCAACGTTGAGATCTCGACTGCAGGAGGATCCGGCGTAGAGATGAGGTTCAGAAGCATTCAGGATCCGAGGAAGGTCCAGCAGCTGATCAATGAAAAGATGAAGCCCGGTACACGGGACCAGGAATCTTCCTCAGAATCTTCCTCAGGCAGGACGGAGAAGGAGGTACTTGAGGAGATCCTCTCGGAGGTCAAGGACCTGAACTCCAAGATCTAGACTGAGGTTTTCTCCACGTAAACGGAGTATGCCGCCAGCAGAGTACCTGTCATCATGAGCACTAGCTGTATGGCTGTGTAACCAAACAGTAGAGTGTCTCCCTGTGTCACGAAGTCGGTATACAGTGTCGCATACTCTCTCTCGGTGAACGGGGTCAGCCCCATGCCAAACAGGATCGTGCCTGCTACGACTCCGTACTTTGCGTACGTCGAACTCCAGTCTATCTGATTCTCTGACATAGATATCACTCCCTGTTCCCTGAGTACTTTCCTTCCTGTCTACGGAAGTCAGGTTCCTGCATCTCCTCGTGTACATGTGCGACGAGTCCTGGCGTCCTCGCGATTATGAAGAATCCTTTTCCAAGCCTTGGATCCCAGCCGAGATCACTCATTACCGCTGATATACCTGCGTCGACGTTCATAACCAGCTTTACTTTTCTGTCCGCAAAGACCTCCTGAATCTGCTTCATCTTGTCCACGTGTTTCCCGGCCAGCCCCAGCTTTTCGGCTTTTTCCAGCAGTTTCCGGGTTCTCGGATCCTCGTCTTCGTAGACCTTGTGTCCGAGACCGGGAATCTTTTCGTCTCTCTCAAGGTAATCATCGATTACTTCCTCACCAGATTTCTTGCTCTGTAGCATCTCCATGCATTCCTCTATGGCGCCGCCGTGTTTGTCTCCCAGCGCCAGTATGCCCGCGGCTACACCGGTGTTCATGTCGTTTCCCCCGCTCTGTACGGTCCTGGCTGAGACCGTTGATGGATTTCCGACGCCGTGGTCTATCGAAGATGATAGAACAGTGTTGAAGAGCTCTGATTCCTTTTTGGAGGGTTCTTCGCCTCTTAGCACAAGCCAGATGGCATCAGAAAAATCTTCGTCCATAACGTCTTCCAGATTTTCTCCCCGTATTACTGCGTCTTCGCCGCTTGATGAGATCTCTGTCTCCCACTCTGTCATAACCGGTTCTTGAAGTGTATACTCTTTATATCTGTCCTGTCTGTGACATCTGCCATACCTGATCCAGGTAGTGGCTCATGTACGTCTGGTTTCTGCGTTTCCTGCCTTCGGATGTATCTGAGCCTCTGGTGGCTTCCTCCAGAGGCATATCTCCCTCCTGGAGCTGTGTAGACTCCATCCTCTCCAGTAGAGGCATGAGGATAAGTGAGTCTCTTTCCAGCCCGTCTTCGTAGTAGCTGTTTACGACTTCCTCTATGTACGTCGGGTTTTCCTCGTTGTACTCGTCGTCTCCGGACATGAGCCGGAACTCCCTTTTCAGTATCTCGTGTTCCTCTTCGATGGTTTCCCAGCCGCGGCTTTCTGCGTTCTCGTTGTATCTCTCCTTTATTTCCGGTAAAACTTCTTCTACGGCTTCTGTGGCGGCCTCGTGTACATATCTGGATCTGTCCTTGATCTTCTGGATTCTCGAGTCCCAGATACGGTCAAGATAGTTCGAGGCGTGTCCCTCCGTGAAAAGCTCTGTACCGTCCTCCAGCTCTACTCCGGGCAGCTTTGCGGTGGCCGAAACCAGGGTTTTCTTCCTGTCGTCGTCGTTGGTTACATCCATCCACGTTTCACCCCGTGATCCCTCAGAACCTAGCGTTATACCTCTCTGATCCGGCTTTCCGTGTGTGTGGAGTTTTTCTCCGTGTCTTTTGCCGTGTTCATGCATTATGAACCCTGGTACTGCAGGTATCTCGAGGTCTCCGTGCTCTCTGTAATCAAGCTCCTCTGTCCTCCGGGCCTCACGGCGGTACTCCTCGAAGTCCAGAGACGTATCCTTCAGGTCCTCCATTTCTACATCGGTATCTACATCTACGGCTGTTCTTTCTCCTTCTCTTTCTGCCTCCAGGAATCCTTCCTCTGCGAGAACTGCGAGAGACTTCCAGAGGAAGTGCCTGTCTGCATCCTTCGTCAGCATCTCCCATGTGTTTACCACCTCGGTTAGCTGGGTCGGACCTGGACTGGATGCTGCCGCTGCGTATGTCTTCCTGAGGTATTTCTCTCTGTTGTTTTCCCAAGATTTCTGTGTACTCATCTGGGGACCTCCAGATCTTCAAGTGCTTTTCTTGTTGCGTCTTTGCGGGAGTCCATGGATTTAATTCTTTGCTCCTGAAGACTTTTCAGCCTCTGGATGTATTCTAGCGTCTCATCCCTGTACCGATTTACTTCTGCAGCCTCTTGGCGTATGTCGAAGTCCTGTTTTTCGGCTTCTGTGTTCGGCGTGTAGACGAGCCTTTCGTCTTCCAGAGGGTACTCTATAACTACCTCTGGGTCGTCTCCATGCATAAGCCAGTACGCCGAGGCCTGTAACCTGTCGTAGGTCGACGGCGATCCCGTCTTTATCTCTACGATCCTGTCGCTCTCTCCTCTCCAGACCGCGTCCATCCTGCCTGACATACCGTTTCCGAAGATGCTTTCCTCGGTTTCTACCGCTCCAAAGTTTTCCACCTCCTCAAAGTATTTTCCGGCGTACTCTCCTACCTGCTCTATAGCCTCTTCTACGGTAAGAACCGGTTCTCCGTAACTTTGTATTTCATACCCTGGAAGATTCTGTGGCTCTATACCGTGGTTTCTCTCGAGGTCTGCAAGACCGTTTCTTATCTCCGGGGATCTTCTCCCGGTGCCGTCTACCGCACCTTCCAGGATCTCTATACATTTATCCGAGGTTATCTCACCCTCGAACTCTAGGATCTCTGGCAGCCTGCGGACCAGGTCCACGGTAAGCTCATGCAAAACTCCTTTTACGGCCCAGGCCTCTTCGTTTCCCGAGGGATGCATATCAAGAATGTCCGAGTTACTCTTATGCGGGACTTTTCCGGGGCGTATAGGTTCTACCTCGTCCACAATGTTTCTTCGAACCCTGCCGTAGTCTCCCGTTCTCAGGCCTTCGCCGACCCCGGCCACGGTAGATACAGGTATCTTGGTTTCCACAGTTTTGTGTGTCTCCTGAAGGATATAACTCTTGTGACCTGCAAGAATCAGGCGGGCTTCGGCTGTGCCTAGAGAACTTTATCCAGCTTCTCCCCTATCCTGTGGTGTACGTCCGGGACCTCCGCTCCTGCTTCTCTGAGTCTTTTCTCCTTGTTTGAGGGCTTTCCACGGCCTCCCCGGATGATGGCGCCTGCGTGGCCGTACTTCTTGTTTGGCATATCTTCCGTAAACTTGCCGGTGATGTATGCCACAAGCGGCTTTGTGAAGCCTCCTTTTTCCAGGAGCTCTGCGGCCTTTTCCTCGTATGTTCCTCCGAGCTCGCCGAACATTACAACTGCTTCCGTTTCTTCGTCTTCCTCGAACATCTTCAGTGCGTCCTCGAAGGTGGTTCCGGCTATGACGTCTCCTCCGAGTCCTGCTGCCGTGGAGATCCCGTATCCTGCCTGACGTATCACCCATGCGGTCTCTGTGGTCATGCCTCCGGACTTCGAGATCACGCCAACCTTTCCAGGCTGGTAGACGGATCCAGGGTCGTTCCCTCCTATAGGTCCCAGCTTGCATTCTCCCGGTGTTATGACTCCGACGCTGGTCGGACCGACCATGGTTGCTTCCTCCTGTCTTACCTTCTGGTATATTCTCCAGGCGTCTCTGGTCGGAATCCTTTCTGTGATGACGTTTAGTTTCTTTATCCCGTTTTCCAGCGCTTCGTATACCGCTTCTTTTGCGGCAAAGGGCGGTACATAGACAAGTGAGGTATCTATCTCCGGGTGCTCTCTTAGAGCCTCCCGGACGGTATCGTAGACCGGTACACCTCCCACTTCCTGTCCTCCTTTGCCAGGTGTTACACCTGCAGCTACGGAGGTGCCGTACTCCATCATCTCCGGAACCTTCTCCCGTGCCTCTCTGCCGGTAATTCCCTGTACCAGTACTTCCGTGTCTTCATCGATGAAGATACTCATTCACTAACCACATCTTCTTTCTCCGTACTTAACTGTTTCATAAGTGTTTCCTCACTTTCTCTGCGTCAAGTTTATCTAGGGTTTCAAAGTCCTTTTCGGTGTCTCCGTAGACCCTGTATTCCGTGACCAGCACAAAGTCCATACCAAGGTCTCTGCATGCAGGATCCCGGTTCAGGTTGTTCCCGAAGTATACGAAATCGTCTCCAGGTCTTCCTGTACGATCCAGGAACTCCTGAAAGATCTCCGGACTCGGTTTCTCGACTCCGACCTCCTCCGAGACTACAAGGTCTGAGTACTTTACTCCGTGTTCTTCTAGTGCTTTCTCCATCCATTTCTTTCCCTCAATGGTGTTGTCGCTGATGAATCCCGCCTCCGAGATCTCCCGGGATACATTCTTCAGGAACCGGAAGACACCGTTTTCCTCCATGTACCTGCGTTCCCTGTCCTTGTACTTATCGATTACTCTTACAGGGTTGGCGTCTCCGAGGCCGTGATCCTCCAGATAACTCTTTACGTCTCCGGCTGTATAGATCCTGAAGTTTGCCTGCCTGAACTCCGGCGGATCCCCGGTTCCGTGCTGTCTGAAGACATCCCCCATGAGCTTACTCTGGATCCGGTAAGACGGCATGAGGGTATCCCCGATGTCGAATACAGGTTTCTTCTCCGTCACTCTACCATCTCCATCAAAGTTTCTGCGGTCTTCGTCATTTGAAAATTCGACGAATTTTCTGCTCTGAGAAGACCGCTACTCATCTTCAATCATCTCCATCAAACTTTCTGCGGTCTTAGTCATGGGCGTGTCGTTCCTGTAAAGCTTCATCTCTATGTCGAGTTCCTTCCTCTTTTCACGCAGCATCTCGAAGGCTCTGTCCGCGTTCGGTCCGTCACGCCTTATTACGATCGGATAATCCGGGTTTTCCTCTTCCAGGGCCTGGACAAAGCCTTTCATCGTCCTGTAGATATCAGTGTTGTTCGCGGTACCTCCTACGTGCCAGAGACCGCGGAGTTCCCTGTCCATCACAACCTTTGAGAGACGGTAAACTTTCTCCGTCGGAGGATTCCCTCCGTATTCGGTGTAGTTTGCCGGTTTTCCACCCGCCTCTATCAGAGCGTCCATGTTTGTCAGTGAGGCGCCACCACCGGCAAGCATCATTCCGATGTCGCCCTCTAGCTCTGTGTACTTACCTGCTACACCGCGATGATCGTCCTCGTCGATCTTTTCTGCCCGTCTCTCAAGCTTAGTCTTTTCACGTCCAAGATCGCTTCTGTCCGGAAGATTACGGCTGTGCCGGTACGAGGCATCGTCATCCGTCTCCATCATGGCATCCAGAGCTAGAAATCCGTCTTCCGTACTCCCCAGAGGATTGACTTCGAGCAGACGGGCATCCTCCTCGAGGAAAACCTCAAAGAGGTCGCTGAGAGTAGAGGCCAGCTTCACCAACTCCTTGCCCTCGAATCCCCGTTCCTGGAGAAACTCCCTGAACCTGAACTCTTGGTTTTCCTCCAGCTTAAGCTTCGAGGCCTCTCTGTCCTCGATGCCGCTGCCTCCCTCCCGGGAGAACGCCATTACAGGAGACCGGACATCCGTATCATAGATGAAGGAAACGTAGAAGTCCGAGTCATGATCTACTTTTTCCTCGATCAAAACATCATCTACCTGTCTTCCCGGAAACTTTTCACCTCTGATCTCATCAGCCTTTCTCTCAGCTTCCTCCCTGCCTGAGGCAAACTTCACGAGTCCCTTCTCCGCCCTGTTGTTCGTCTGAACCTGTGCCTTGACTACAAGCTCCGATCCACCACTTTTCGGAGTGTCAATCCCGTAGTTTTCCAGTATCTCTTTAGATTCCGATTCTAACATCTTCATGAAACTGCATGAAGTCTGGTCTAATAACCTTTAAGTCTCTCACAGTACAATTGAGTATGTACAGATGGGACTAGTATCTGCGGTAAGAGATCTTGCCTCGAAAATAAGCTCATTTGGCGGTGAGGAGGAGGAATTATCTGAGGAAATAAAGATCCTGAGAAACGAGATGGCAAAACTTGGCTCCCGGAGAGGACAGACACTGTCACAGTCTGATGCAGAAAAACACTCCAAAAAGATACTCGAAGTATCAAAGCATTTCCTGAAAGAGACAAAAGACCTCAAGAGGTTGTTCAAAATAGCCCAAAGAAGGGAGAAACAAACCGTCGAGTTCCTTGAAGAGATGAAATCCGAGGTCAAGTCACAGGAATCTCTAAACTCGGAAAGACTTGAAAAACGCATACAAGCCATCAACACAGAGGAACAAGCCATAAAGAAGCTTGAAGTAGAAAAGGAAGACCTGATGAACGACGGAGAGAAGTTCGGTGACGCGCTTCAAAAGATACAACAGCTGGTACAAAATGACAATACACGAAAAGCCGAGCAAAACCTCAGAGAGGCCGGAAGCATACTTGATAGCCTAAGCACCGACTCTGTTGAAAAAGCAGGCACGCTCATAGATGAAGAGAAGAGAGAAACACTGCGGAAAACTGCAGGAGTTACTGCCGGGATAGGCGCAGGTGCAATTGGCGTAGAGGGTGGGAAAGATGATATAGATACACAGACCGACTCAGGCACTCAGAGTACAGGCACACCAACTGGCACAGAGACCCCTTCCGAATCCGGATCTAACTCGGGTCAAACCTTGGTTCTAAGCGATAATGTAGATCAAGAGTATCTGAAGGAGAATGATGGTGTTTTGAACAGGGCTGAAGCTGCCGTTCGAGCAGGCAAGGATAAACAGCCACAGAATGTTTTGCTTAAGCAAATCAGGCTTGAGCAACTTAGCCTAGGCGAAGTCAGCAGACCGAAAGCCGATATTGAGAGACAGCAAGCAAAGTATAAGTTCACGGTTAAACTGACCACGAAAAATAAACTAAGAAAGATAGGCTCAAAGAACGAGGAAATGCTCGTGGAAGCTATAGCACCTATATTACAGATTATATACCTCACGGTAGAGAGTTCCTTAGGTAGACGAGAGGATCTCATCCTCCCGACTGTTATTACACAAACAGAGGTGATCATACAGGGATCTGAGGGCGGTGAAGCGGCTTTCAATGCACCAACTAGGCAGAAAATAGAGGCCATCTCCAATGTGTCTTCGCGCACAGAGATGAAGCAACTACTGA
Source organism: uncultured euryarchaeote (assembly GCA_937132175.1). Lineage (GTDB taxonomy): Archaea > Nanohalarchaeota > Nanosalinia > Nanosalinales > Nanosalinaceae > Nanosalina. The sequence continues at coordinate 7,299 of CAKZNU010000175.1, read as the reverse complement.
TGGAAGGAATCTATTTCAGATCTGAAGCGGAAAACCCCTACGTAACATAAATCTGTGCTTTGAGTCCATACCATGGTATATACCGGTAGAGGTGATCGTGGACGGACCGATCTTTCCTCGGGTGAGAGGGTTTCGAAAAGCAGTGAAAGAATTGAGGCTTACGGGACTGTAGATGAGCTGAACTCTCTTGTAGGTGTCTGCAGGAGTTTCTCCGGAGAAAAGGCCGAGGAGCTGGAGGAGATTCAGAATGAGTTACATATTCTTCAGGCGGAGCTTGCGAACAGGGAGCCGGAGACCAAGGTGACTGAGGAAAATATTGAGAGGCTTGAGGATCTCTGTGATCGCTATCAGGATGAGTGTCCGCCTCTGAGAAGCTTTGTCTTGGCAGGAGGCACGAAGTCGGCTTCACAGCTTCATAACGCAAGAAGCGTTGCTCGGAGGGCGGAGAGAAGAATTGTGAGGCTTGATCAGGACGAGGAGCTTCGTGAAGAGGTTCTTTCCTACATCAACAGGTTGAGTGATCTTTTCTTCCTTATGGCGAGGCATGAAAACATGTTAGAAGACGTAGAGGAGAAGTCTCCGAAGTACTGACATAAGAGAGATTATAAACCGGTCCGGGCATTGTTTGTACATGCCGGAGTATGTAGCCTCTGAGAGCTGGGAGATAGACCTTGATGAGTACCCGGACATTAGTTACGACAGGAAGGCAGAGGCTGTTACCGCAGGAGCAGCTCTGCCGGTTAAGCTATACGAGGTTGAAGTCCAGGAAGTCTGTCGCCACGAAGAACCCGGGAACGACAGAGCCGTAGATGTCTCCACATGTGAGATAGAGACTTCTAGAGGAACTCTTGAAGTAGATATAGATGTGTATATGGATGGGGATACGGTCAGGGCCGAGTTCGGATCGCGCAAGAACGGCCTGGGACACGCAAGAGCGACTAGAGCCATTAAGAAACTTGGATTACAGGTCAAGGAGTATACCGAGGAGATGCTGGAGCCGGAGGATACATCTTCCACATAAAAAGTCTTCCAAGCATCGCAGTAACCGAAGCGAGGGTTGCCGAGTGGTCAAAGGCGCAGCGTTGAGGGCGCTGTCCCGTAGGGGTTCCGGGGTTCGAATCCTCGCCCTCGCATCGTCCAGACACGTACCTATCTCGGTGTTGCAGATCGAGGCTGAGTGGTCTGTACTTTTTTATCAGGTCCTATCTCTTCCACCCAGGATTTCTCGCTCAGTTTCCTTATCGATTTCTCTGAAGCGGTAACCGCCACCAGGTTCTGATCTTCAAAGTAGTGATTTACCGTTCCATAATCGTCTATCTTGTTGGTGGAGTTGATCTCGGTGGAAGTCTTCACGATGATCCTAACTTCGGAGTCTGAATTCTCCAGTCTATCCTGTATACCCTCTGTCATCTTGGTATCGTTTGACTGCACACACCCGGAACCGATGACACTCACCAGGGTAAGCGCGAGTGCAACACTAGATGACCTCATAACTACCGTACTGCCGGAGCAATATTAATCTTATCGGAATCGAAAAACTGATTGACCAAAGAACCCCCCATATAAACATGCTTAATTAAGCTGGAGTTGGTTACTGTAGTTATGGCAGATGATCATCGAAGCCATGAGCTGATGTTCAGGAGAAAGTTCTTTGTTTCCACGGTACTGTCTCTGCCGGTACTTTACTTCAGCAGCTTTGTTTCCGGCTTGCTTGGTTACTCTCCACCTGTATTCCCCGGCTCAAAGCTTGTGGTACCTGTATTTTCTATCGTGGTTTTCCTCTACGGCGGCCTTCCCTTCCTGAGGATGGCAAGGGACGAGTTCATTGACAGAGAGCCAGGTATGATGATGCTGATATCTCTGGCTGTGGTGGTGGCGTTTGTCTACAGTATGGGGTCTCTGTTTCTCGAGGCACAGTCTACGTTTTTCTGGGAGCTTGTAACCCTTATCGATATCATGTTGCTGGGTCACTGGATTGAGATGCGCAGCGTAAGAAAGGCCTCCGGAGCGGTAGATGAGCTCGCGGAGCTTATGCCAGATACCGCGGAGAGACTGCTTGAGGACGGCTCCACTGAGGAGGTTGAGGTTTCGGATCTGGAGGAGGGAGATCAAGTTCTTGTACGTCCCGGAGCCTCTGTTCCTGCCGACGGAGAAGTCATAGACGGGGGCTCAGAGGTCGATGAGTCCATGATTACCGGGGAGTCAGAGCCTGTTGAGAAGGAGGAGGGAGACAAGGCGGTAGCCGGCACCGTCAACATGGAGGGAAGCCTTACGGTAGAGGTGACTGCCACAGGTGAGGAAACCACTCTTTCCGGTATAAAGCATCTGGTTGAGGAGGCGGAGGAGGAAAGTTCCCGCACGCAGGCACTTGCTGACCGGGCCGCAGGATGGCTTTTCTACGTTGCTCTGGCCTCGGGAGCGGTGACGGCTTTCGCCTGGACCCTTGCCACAGGCTTTGATGTAACGGTGATAGAGAGAACGGTTACGGTTCTTGTTATCGCGTGTCCACATGCACTCGGTCTCGCCGTACCTCTCGTGGTGGCTATAAACACTTCTATGGCGGCCAGCAACGGAATACTTATACGTGACAGGACGGCCATGGAGGAGGTAAGAAATACGGATACTTTCGTGTTTGACAAGACAGGTACCTTGACCGAAGGAGAGATGGGTGTAACCGAGGTAGAAACTACAGATCTACGGGAGGAACAGGCTCTTTCACTGATGGCCGCAGCTGAGTACGAGTCCGAACACGTGATAGCTGAGGCCATAAGGAGGTCTGCACAGGAAAGAGGTATTGAGATACCGGAGCCCGAGAGCTTTTCCTTGATAAAGGGGAAAGGCGTGAAGGCGGATGTAGAAGGAGGGAAGGTGTATGTCGGCGGCCCGAATCTTGCGGAGGCACAGGAGTTTCTGGTTCCTGAGAGCCTTGAGTCCTTTGCGGACGAGAGAGCAGGTGAATCCGAGACCGTGGTCTTTCTCTTCAGGGACGGAGAGGCAGTCGCAGCCGTGGCTCTGGCGGACGTTATCAGGCAGGAAAGCAGGGAAGCCGTAGATAGGCTTCAGGAAAGAGGTATAGAGGTTGCTATGCTTACAGGTGACTCCGAGCCTGTTGCACGATCGGTAGCCGATGAGCTTGGAATAGATACCTTCTTTGCCGAGGTTCTGCCCAAGGAGAAAGACGAGAAGGTGAGGGAGCTTCAGGAGGACGGCGAATACGTTGCAGTGGCCGGAGACGGGGTAAACGATGCACCGGCTCTTGTACGTGCTGATGCAGGGATATCTATAGGTTCAGGTACGGATGTTGCGGTTGAGTCCGCCGATATTGTTCTTGTAGATGATGATCCTATGGACGCGGTCAGGATGCTTGACTTAAGTGCCTCGAGCTACAGGAAGATGCGACAGAATCTTCTCTGGGCCACAGGTTACAACGCCTTTGCTATTCCTCTGGCCGCCGGCGTAGCAGCTCCCCTGGGTCTGGTGCTTTCTCCGGCCGCCGGAGCGGTGATCATGTCCCTCAGCACAGTCATTGTTTCATTTAACGCCCAGCTTCTGAGAAGGCAGGAACCGGGAACCTGATGCAGGTTTCAGGAGCTTTCTTCTCTGGCTCTTGCTACCATGTGTGCTCCTGTAGGAGCTGTCACGAACATGAAGACGAGTGCAAGAAATGCTGTGAGCCATGCACCGTCCGGATAAAACTCTGTTGCACCTGCAAGTATCACAAAGCCTACGCCAAGAGTAGAGGCTTTTGATGAGGCATGCATCCTGTTCAAGGTTCCTTTCAGGCGGATGATGCCCAGTGTTCCTGTTGCAAGGAAGATAAGTCCCGGTACAAGCAGTATCTCGTTCATCTAATTATATCACCGTCCCTGATGTACATCGAGGTTGAAACCGTTGCGATGAATCCTGTGATTGCAAGCATCAGCGCTACGTTGATGAAAAAGGCCTTGCCGGTATGTACGGCGTACAGGACTGCAAGTGCCACGACGTTGGTGCTTATAGTATCGAGAGCGACCACCCTGTCCTCTACCCTGGGTCCGTCTATAACCCTGTAGCTTGCTGCTGCGACAAGCAGTGCCGAAACCACTATACCTGTTTCAGTTATCATCGTTGAACACCTTCTTCAGCTTTTCCTCCATGTTTTCTATCTCTTCTCTGGCCTCTTGACGGTCCTCAAGCCGGATGCAGTGTACCTCCAGTTTTTCCTCTGTACATCTGACCGTGAGGGTTCCCGGGGTCAGTGTTATAGTGTTTGCCAGTACTGCCAGCGCGGTTCGGTCCTCCAGGCTGTGGCTGTAGCTGAAGCTTCCGGGATCCGTCTCCTTGCCTCCAAGGACTATGTAAGCAACCTCCAGGTTTGACTTCAGGAGATCGATGATGAAGGCCCTGAAGTAGCTAAGTGCATACGGTATACGACGCAGGCTCGAGAAATGGATGGATCTGTTTCCGAAGACCCCTCTGAACCTGTACGCAGTAAATACTCCTACGGCGGCTCCGAAGACTGCTGTTGTCCCTGAAGCCGATCCACGCACCATCATCCAGACCAGACTCATTACAAGTCCGTTGAAGACATACTCTCTCATCCTGTTTCACCTCCCAGTACTGCATCTATGTATCCCTGTGTATCGGCAGCTGCGTCTGCACCCTGTTGTGCCAGTGAGTAGACCTCTCCACCTGCAAGCCCTGCTGTAATTGCTACCGCAGCCAGGAAGGCTATAGCAGCCTTCTCCCTGCCCGAGACCTCTGAGGCGTCAAAGCTCTTTACCTCTCCGAAGAAGGCACTGAGCCATGACTTCGTGAAGTACAGAAGAGTCATCACAGCTCCGATAAGCAAGACGAGTAAAGCCCCTGGTGAACCTGCAGATACCGCTGACCTGAAGACTGAAAGCTTTCCCATGAACCCGAGTAAAGGCGGTATGCCTACGAGAGAGAAAGCCAGCACAAAGAATGATGTGGCTACTGTTCTGTCAGCCTCGGATACTCCTCCGAGGTCCTCTATACTGTCTGTACCTGCTGCCTTCTTGATTGTTCCTGAGGCCATGAACAGTCCGGACTTTGAGATGCTGTGGCTCAGGGTATAGACTAGGGAGGCCGCAAGTGCCGATTCCGCGGCCCCTGTCAGGAAAAGCGCTATCGGCAGCGTTATGAACCCTACCTGTCCGATGCTGGAGTAGGAAAGTATCCTGTCCAGAGTCTTTCTGTTGATGGCCGATACCCCTCCCAGCAGGACGGTGGCACAAGACATTACGAAAAGCAGTGTACCTATGGCTGCACCTACCTCAAGTCCGGGCATCAGGGTTTTAGCTCCGAGAGCCGTAGAGCCGAGTACCGTAACGAATACCCTGATTATGGCATAGATTCCGACCTTCTTGCTGATTCCTGCCATCATCGCTGATGCCGGTGCAGGCGAGTCGGAGTATACATGTGGCGCCCAGAAATGGAAAGGCACCAGGCCGGATTTCAGGGCAAAGACTGTGAAAAGCAGTACAGAGAAACCAAGCACCGGTCCCGCCATCGACGGGTTCTGCGCCAGCCTGCGTGAGATCGCCGCCATGTTGAGGCTGCCTGTTACCCCGTAGATTCCTCCTATAGCCACCAGCATGAAGGATGATCCCAGGAGATTCATCACCACGTACTTCAGTGATGTGAAAAGCTGTCTCCGGTTGTCCCTGATGCTGACAAGGGCATAACTCGAGAGCAAAACCAGCTCAAACATCACAAACAGGTTGAAGAGATCCGCTGTCAGGAAGGCACCGGTCATACCGGCAAGCATGAAGTTGAGGAAGACGTAGTATCCCGAGGACTTCGCATCATCCGAGACAAAGCTTGAGGAGTAGACGTTTCCTGCAAGAGATACCACCGCGGTCATCAGAAGCATGAATGCCGATAGCTCATCCGCCAGCAGCGTGATCCCGAAAGGCGCCTCCCAGCCACCTAAGGCGTAAGAAAGAGGCCCAGAACCCAGAACCTCCAGCGAGAGGTAGACCGCAAGCCCCGAATACAGGATGTTACCTGCTGTACTTACGTAGTCCCTAACCTGTTTTTCCTTCACAGCCAGTGAGGCTACCGCTGTCACCATCGCCGCAATAAACGGCAGTATAACCATCTGTGTCAACTTTTCTCACCTCCAAGCTTCTCCAGGTCTACCTCCTCGTTTTCCTCGTAGAACCTGTAGACCAGTGTCAACAGGAATGCAGTTGTTGCGAAACCTATAACTATCGCGGTAAGAACCAGTGCCTGTGGCACAGGATCGGTTACGTTTGCTGCGCCGTGATGACCGACTATAGGCGCTTCACCGTCTTTTCCGCCAGCGATCATGATGTAGAGGTTTGCACACTGGCTGAGTACCAGAGAGCCTATCACCACCTGCACTGCATCACGGCTCAGTATCAGGTAGGTGCCTCCTGCAAACATCAACCCGAGTATAGCTGATAGAACAGGACTCATTCCTGTCCAATCACCTCCACTGCTGCCAGCACAGATCCTGTCACAGCCAGGTAGACTCCGAGGTCAAACAGTACTGCGGTCGTCAGATGCGGGTGTCCGACCAGAGGTATCTCCACCTTTCCGTGTGTATGCTCCAGAAAGCTGAATCCAAGCATCATCTGTGCTATGCCGGTTGCAAGTGCAAGAGCTATACCTGCCCCGGAGACCGAGGTGAAAAGCGATAGGTTCCTGTAGCCCTCTCTTTCCTCTCCCTGTAACCTGTCTACCCCCTCAAGGTTGAAGACTATGTAGAAAAGTGCGAGTCCTGCTGCCGCCATGACTCCTGCGATGAATCCTCCCCCCGGAAGGTTATGTCCCTGAAGGAAGAAGTTCAGTGAGACCAGCAACATAATCGGTGTCACGGCCTTCGTGACCTGTTCCGTGACTATATCACTCATCCTCATCACCTCTCATCCTGAACAGCATGACTACCGCAAGCCCCGCCATGAAGATGACAGAGGTCTCTACCAGTGTATCAAAGCCTCTGAAGTCTACAAGTATGACGTTTACCACGTTTCCTCCTCCTGAACCCGGTACAGCGTTTTCAAGGTAGTAGCTTGCAAGCTCCGCCGGCTTCTCCTCTGCAGTAGCCAGGAGAGACCCGATGAAGACGGTGAGTCCTGCGGCACCGGAGAGCATGATATCTCTTGACCTGTGTCCGTCGAAGCCTGAAAACTCCGGGAGCCTGTCCAGCACCAGGAGGAAGATTATCAGTGTAAGAGTCTCTACAACCAGCTGTGTCAACACAAGATCGGGTGCATCCATCAGCAGGTAAAAGATCGATACCATGAATCCGAGTATGGAAAGGGTCATTAC
>CAKZNU010000174.1 GCA_937132175.1 uncultured euryarchaeote | reverse complement strand
CCTCATTCAACAGGCTCTCACCATTCTTCACACTTGTACCAAAGGCAAACTCACCAGGCTTTGTACAGAAAGACGGCGAAGAGGAGAGAACCCGATCCGACAGGATGCACAACTACCGAGACTTCGAGGATCTGAAACCGGTTGATACGGCAAAAGCTCTCTCACACCCCTTGGAACAAGAGGTAGAAAGTATGGAGGACTGGGTTGACCTCAAGGCAAACCTGAACGGCGAGTTCGGGCCTGAAAGAGAGGCTGGAGATATTCAGGTCGCCGGCGAGGATACCACAGTAGCGGAGAAATACGAAGTCGATCCTGATACGACCGTAGTGACAAGCTTTTCACCGGAGGAAGGAGAAAAGAAGAGTTTTGCAGAAGCAGTCAACGACGGCTACTTTACAGGCCTAGGGGTGTTTGAGAAAGGAGACGAAAAAGTCACTGAAAAAGTCAAGGTCGATGAGTTTGCGGAAGAGGACCTTGAAGCGGCCTTTGATCGTCAGGTTTCAGGTGCCTGGCCCTCGGTGCGGTACAGGCCTTCAGTTGGCGCCTTCGAGGTTAGAGACATACCAACAACAGAGAATGTCAGCGAAAACTTCACTCTCGGTGCTGCTGCACTAAAGAAGAGTCAAGATATCCAGTACTTCTTCAGGGAACTTGGATACGATAGTATGAGCTGGGGAGAAGGTATGGAGCACCGCATGGGCATCGCAGATAAAGCCGGCAACTACCAACTCACCGTAGAAAATGCACACGGAGAGGAAATAGAGGCAACTGCCGGAGAGCTCTTCTACGGTTCAGATGATAAAGATTTTGGCACAGAGTACGATTCACTGTTGGAGATACTTGCAGACGGGGCAGAAGAGTTAGCAGGAGAAGAATACGGCAAAGACTGGCAGAGGTCCATGGCTTCGTCAACTAGCCCGCCCGCAGATAACTATCATGACAACGAGAACAGGATTAGAACTGATGACATCGAACCAGCAGACACAGACAATGCAGTTCAAAAACCTGAATCCAGAAACTAAACAGAGAGGACAAGAAGATGAAAACAGTAGATATAGCGAAGGAGCTCATGAAGTATGAGACAATCTC
>CAKZNU010000173.1 GCA_937132175.1 uncultured euryarchaeote | reverse complement strand
GCGTAGAATCTATTCCGGACGAGGTTCTTCCGGCTGACGTGAAGGAGATCTTCGCAACAGCAGACCAGATCACGCCTGAGGAACATATCGACATCCAGGCAGCGTTCCAGGCACATAACCACTCTGGAATCTCCAAGACCTGTAACTTCCCTCACGAAGCCACGAAGGACGATGTCCGAGAGGCATACATGCGTGCCTATGACAAAGGTGTCAAGGGCATGACAGTCTACAGGGACGGTACACGTGACACACAGGTCATGCAGACCAACAAGGACAACCAGCTTACGGACATGGACAAGGTAGACATGCTCTCCGAGGTAGTTGAGGAGTTTGGAGGCCCTAAGGACCTTCTGGAGTCCAACGAGTTCGAGGAGGTTGTCTCACAGACCGGTCTACAGGTAGAGGAAGAAGACCAGAAGGAACTCGCAAAGAAGGCCTCACAGGAAGTACCAGAGGCTGAAAGCTCCGGGACAGAGACGGAAGAGACACAGACAGAGGAGACACAGACCGAGTCAACCGAGACACAGGAAGAGACCGGTGTCAAGGAACGTCCAAAGGTTGCAACAGGCACCACACAGGAGATCGAGACCGCTTACGGAGATCTCTTCGTAACGGTAAACGACTCCAAGAACAACGGACCTATCGAGGTCTTCGCACAGGTCGGAAAGGCAGGAGGCTACACACAGAGCTTCACGGAAGCCATCGCAAGGCTCTCAAGCCTCTCACTGCGGTCAGGAGCAGACGCGACAGAGGTCGTCAAACAGCTTGACGACATCCGCTCACCACAGATCAGCTGGGACCAGGGAACACAGATCCACTCCGTGCCGGACGCCATCGCAGAAGCGATGAAGAGACACATGGACGCAACAGACGGCTCCCAGCAGACCGTCGACCAGTACGAGGACTCGACAGCCGTAGACCAGACCGAGACACAGACACAGCCAAAGACAGAGGTAGAACAGGAAGCAGACAGGGCAGACGCCGAAGCAATCGTAGAAGACGGCGGCAACCCCGAATGCCCAGAATGCAGCGGCATGCTCGTCCTGCAGGAAGGCTGCAGAAAATGTCCGGACTGCGGATGGTCAAAGTGCTGAAAAGGGAGTAAAATCCTCCTCATTTCACTTCTTCTTTTAATATAAATCCGAACGGTATCTAGTAGATGCTCCAGCGCCTTGAACTTCCCCATATAGGAAGAATTCTCTGCTAACTCTTTCTTCAGGACTGGAACAGCCCCGGAACCGGTGATTCTCCAAAAATATTTCCAAAGGCTTCACTCAACAATGAAGCAAAGTCTGCCATATCTGCATCTTGATACTGGAAGAGGCTTTTGAACTCCTCCTGATCTACGTCAAGCAGCTCAGCGTTTTCCACTATTTCTTCGTCCTCAAGCATAGAGATCTCGGTCTCGAGTTCCTCAGGACTGAAGTAGTGGTCCCACCGGGTGTACTGGTTTGTGCACCCAGGGTTCGAGTCAAGGATTCCGTGTGTACTGTAGATACCTTGTTCGCCGTGCTCTAGGCCTATGTATCTGTCGTCTTCTGGTCCGCGACAGTTCTTCTCAACATGGAGAATGTAGAAGCCTTCCTCGGTACTGTAAGGATCCGTCTCGGGCGAGGACTTTAGTTCCTCAAGCATCTTGTCTACGTCTCCGTCCCACGAGTCTTCTGAAGGCCATCTTGACTCTGAAAAATCCGGTTCCGTGTATGATTTAGGTCTTGACACCGTCTTGAACTTGAGTTAAAGCTTTATCTGTGGGCCTTTCAGTGTCCATAGATTTCTCTGGAACGGTTAAGTTTTTGTCAGTCCGAGGTCGGGACTCGTGATTATGTTTCTAATATCTGTACGAGTAGGCGCTGGCAGGTGAACAAAACAGTCATAAACGACAAGCTACAAGTTTCGTGTATGGATACATCGCTTAACTCTCGTGAGAGGCTGGCTCTTGTGCTTCTGGCTCTGGGCTTCGGTACAACAGCTTACTTCCTCGTGTACGGGTACAACGTGGTCCTGGGATACTTGAAGATGTTCAATATGGGCCTGGTTTCTGCGATTGTTTACTCCCTGCTTGAGGACGAGAATGCTGTACCAACTGATATCTTCTGATCTAACTGGATAGGAGCTTGTATCCGGCTGCGGTCAGGACCAGGAGGGTTCCTGAGATCAGTATCGGTGTTGATGCGGCGAAGAAGGCTGCAGCTACTCCTGAAAGCATCGACGGGAATGCGTTTCCGAGTGCACGCAGACCCTGGTTTGTTCCAAGTGCCAGTCCCTGTTTCTCGTCAGGACTTGCGCTTGAGACCAGAGAGTTCAGTGCAACTGTTGTGTTGTCGTTGGACAGGGCAAAGATGGTTACCGCTGCTATGAATGCTGCGAGCCCGGGAGTAAACGGCTGAATCAGTATGAAGAATCCTGTCAGGAAAAGAGCTATAGGCATTATGCGCCTCTCCTTCAGCCTTTCGAAGGCTTTAGGCACGAGGTATCCCTGTCCCAGGATTATCAGTAAGCCTATGTAGAAAAAGAAGTTTCCGGTCTGGACCTGTGAGAAGCCAAATCTTTCAACCAGGAAGACAGGTATGAAGGTCGTGAAGAAAGCGAAGCCGGAGAAGTACAGGAAGTTAGCTGCCAGAAGGTCCTGTATGCCAGGTATTGCGATACCGTTTCTCAGCTGTGTGAATGGTTTCCTCCAGTTGATGCTGTTCCCGGTCATCGGGCTTGTCTCCTCAAGCCTGTAGGATACGAACAGCACTGAGATGCTTGAAAGGGCTGCACCGAAGATAAACGGCGTAGAGATTCCTAGGACGGAGAACGGACTGGAAGAGAGTAATCCTCCAAGGAAGGGCCCGAATGTGAATCCTGCTCCGAAGGCTGCACCCAGTATTCCGAAGCCCTCAGACCTCTTTTCTTCGGGGGTTACGTCAGCTATTGTGGCCTGTGCCACTGAGATGAGGCCTCCGGTAAGCCCGTTCACAAATCTTGAGAGAAACAGGATCAGGAAGCTTTCCGCCACGATACCGAAGGCAAATATCAGACTTGATACTACGGTTCCCAGTACCGATACCTGTATCACTCTTTTTCTGCCGTAGATGTCACTGAGCTCTCCCAGGATCGGCGTTGCGAGGAACTGGCCCAGCGGGTACAGGCCTATCGTGACTCCCAGCAGGATGTAGCCGGTTGAGACCTCCATGCCTGCAGGAAGTATGAAGAACTTTGATCCGGGTTCCGTGAAAAGCTGTGGGACGATAGGTACCACTACGCTGAAGCTTATGACCTCAGCAACGATCGTGGCGAAAAGTGTTCTTACCAGGGTTTTCTGTTCCATGAGATGAATTTCCAGAAAAATTTTTTATGTGGGGACAGACTTTTCTATCTCAACCCATATTTCAGAGATATGCTTGGCAGAAGACATCTCTTACTCAGTCTCGGGACAGCAGTGGCACCTCTTATGCCTCTCATCATGGAGATGCCGATTGCGGTAGCTGTGACTCTGCTTGGTGTCGCCGTAGGTTCTTTGATACCTGATTCGGATACATCAGGGTCCACTGTCTTCCGGCTTCAGGTTCCCGGTCTCCGTGGACGTATCGGGAAAGTTATAAATAACTCTGTAGCACCGTTGCTGCCTGTTTTCGGCTATATCTCTCGGTATACGATACTGTTTCCGGTGACATGGTTGCTTGATCATCTGCTGGATGAAGACGTCAGCAGGGGCCACAGGGATTTCAGCCACAGCCTGACAGGTGCAGGGTCCTTTCTGCTGCTTACCTCTGTCTACTTGTTTCCAGTGGCGCTGTGGCTTGGCTCCTTTGATCTGCTTCCATGGTTCGTATCCGGATACGCCTTCGGATTCTTGATGCATCTCCTGCAGGACAGCTGTACCGTCTCCGGGATAAGATGGCTTTACCCGTTCCGAAGCCTGAAGCTTTCAGGCTCTCTGGTAACCAGGTCCGGATCACAGTCAGATAGAAGACCAGAGTATCTGGTTTACGTCCTCGGTATCTTGCTCTCAGGACTTGCAGCTGCATCTGTTAACCCCTCTTTGACCACCTCGTATGTATCCTTCCTCGGTGCATTCCTCGTGTCTGTACTTTGGGCAGTCTTTGTCTCAGGGGTAGCCTCGGTAAGGATAGATTGAAAACCGTGACCCTGGCATTGGTTTTGCGTATGGATGTATTTGATGAACATATAGAGTATGGCCTGACTCTGGCCCGGTACTCTATCTGGATTGTCTCAGGGCTTGTGCTTGCGACTGTCGGTCCTGCCCTGAGCAGATGGTTCTCCAGCACCTATGTATCGGGATCACAGGCAGCAGTCACGGTCATAGGGAACATTCTCTTTCAGGTTATCGCGGCTATCGTGGCAGGTGCAGGCTTCTTCGGAGGCATTCACAGGTTACTTGAGGACTCAGATCTATAGCCTCCGAACCGCATTTATTCTTTACTTTACAGAATTCATCCGTGGAAGACGAAGGCTCAAGGTTCAGGGACATAGTGGAGCTATGCAGATACTGGAACCCGTCTGAAAGCGGGAAGACGGATGAGGCATACACACAGGATCTCTCGGAGTTTCTCGACACCAGAATGTCTGGCAGAGAGCTGATCGGCTCCCATGATAAAAATTTCTCAGCGGATGGAAACACGATACAGGCATCTGGAATCGTTATAGAGGTTATTAAGGAGTTTTCCTGCCGGGAAGACATCAGCCAGCAGGCCCTTGAGGGCAGAAGATCCATAGTTGTATCATGCGGCATGGAGTCTCCGGACACATGGAAACGGCTGCAGGAGGAACTCCGTGGCACAGATAGACATCGGAGACAGATAGAGTTTCTCTGGAAGCCGGAGAAACTCTTCGGTAGGACCCGAGCTGAAAATCAGAAGAAGGGAGGAGTTGGCGAGATGCTTTAACCCCCTGAGCTGAGGACCTGATCAGATGTCGATAAACTCCTTTCTCGAGTACTCTACCGGAGAAGTTGATGAAAGTTCAGCGACTACAGGTTACAGTCTGGAGCCTGGAACCGGCCCCGCCCTAGAATTGAGTGTGCAGAGAGGGGCAGGACCTCATGGACTTGACCAGCAGATAGAGATATCCTTCCAGACAGACGTGGGACGTGACCCTGCTCTGAGTATCATAGATGAGATGTATCCTCCTTCCGGCGGAGAGTCGGTACATGTCTACGGAGAAGATACATGGTCCAGATACAAACCACATGATGATATAACAGATTCCAGGGGGTTTTCGTATTTCGATACAGGTGATGAGGTAGAGTTTGATGTTCACCACTCCGTCACTGGGAAGCCAGAGAATCCATTTGAGTTCGAGTTAGGGATAACTGCGGATGATCCGGGACTGGATACCCTGGCGGGGGAGATAGTCTCGACTTTTGTTCCGGTGATGCTTTCTACTGAGTACAGCCGAGAGGAGAGAAACGGGCTATACACGGATATTCTGAAGATACTGGAGTATCACACCCCTGACCCAAAGGACAGGTCTGCAGGTCTCTACGCACCCGAGATACTGGACGAGAGAGCTGATGCCTTGGTTGAGAGGTTTGATCCCTTCAGATAGGCTAGTGTTAAAGCTGTTTCTACTAACACATCAAACATGCCGGATATTGAGAGGGAGGAAAGAGAGAATCTGCACAAGTGGGGAAAGGCCCGAAGAATCATAGATGAGGACAAGATATCCCCTGTTCTGGAGTCTGAGGACAGGTACCAGTTTCTTGTGGAGGGATCTACGGGCGAGTACACCGTCGGCGTTGACATTGACTCAGGAGAGAGCTTCTGTCCGTGTCCTTTCCAGGGAGAGAACTGTTCCCACCAGCTTGCGGCACATCTCTATCTCGCAGGCATAGGTGTGGAAAACGATAGGTACTGAGTCCAGACAAGTTTTTTAATCTTCCCAGCGTATCCCAAGACATGAGATCTCCCGAGAGACGGCTCGAGTACTTCTGGATGTCAATAGTGTTGCTCGTAACCCTTGTAACTGCTGCTGTTTCCGTTCCCGTCTCCGCGGTCCTTGATTCGGCGCTGGTTCTGTCGCTGCCAGCCGTCTTGTTCTTGCTGGGAACAGTTTATACCCATCTGCTGTACAGATCCTGGTCGTTTGAGGTCAGGGACAACCACGTCTATCTTGAACGTGGGGTGATAACGAAGGTCACGACAATGGTGCCTTATGTCAGGATACAGAACGTTGATACCCAGAAAGGACCTCTGGAGAGGATATTCGGTATCTCCCGTGTCGTGGTCTTTACCGCAGGGTCACGTGGCTCGGATGTATCAATTAAAGGTCTGTTCCCGGAGGACGCTGCTGAGATACAGGAAAAGCTCAGGGACTTTGCCGTAGAAAGCGATGACAGGGATGCTGTATGAAGCTTTCGAAGAAAGGCATATTTTTCAGGGCTCTGGGAAAGGCCGGAGGATTCCTCGCGATAACCCTGTTTTCAGGTACATCTGTCCCCGGCCCGGTAATCTTCGGAGTTCTTGTTACAGCTGCCTTCCTTCTTGCCGTACTCTGGGAGTACATCGTGTGGCGGAGGTACGACTACTATCTTGAGGACCGCAAGCTCAGGATTACGAAAGGTGTATTGAGGAGACAGGAAAGAGAGATACCTCTAAGTAGGATACAGAATATTGATCTCAGAACCAACGTTGTACAGAGGATCGTGGGTGTAACCGAGGTAGGTATAGAGACTGCCGGAGCCGGCGAAACCGAGGGAAACCTGAAGTATCTCGAAAAAGAGGATGCAGAGAACCTGAGATCACATATTGAGGGCCCAGACACCGACAAAGAGAAACAGCAGGAAAGCGGGCAGGACATCAGGGAGTATGACTACGTTATGTCTAGGAAGAACCTCGTGCTTCATTCACTTATCTCGGTGGATTCATCTACACTGTTTCTGGCAGGTACTGCAGCGACGGCAGCGGGCTGGGGCGTACAGAACGTACTGGACGGCATTGCACTGAGTTCTGGCCTCGCAGGTCTCCTTGCCTTTCTGCTTCTCGGGGCAGCAGTTTCGTTTAACTTCCTGAGAAACATAGAGAAGTACTACGGCTTCAGGCTCTGGCAGACCGGAGACAGGCTGAAGTACGAGAGAGGACTCCTGAACAGGAAGGAGGGGACTATACCGCTGGAGAAGGCACAGGATGTATGTATCTCGGAGAACCTTTTGAAACGCATGATAGGTGTCGCCACTCTTGAGATCGATACGGCCGGATACGCAGGTCAGCAACAGGCAAAGCTTGGATCCGAGGCTGCTATACCTCTTGATACCAGGGAAAACATTCTGGATTATGCGTCCAATATGGAGGGCTTCCAGGTACCGGAGATACAGGAGGTTTCTCCGCAGGCAGCCAGGAGGTACTTCCTCAGATACGAGTTCCTGTCTGTAATAGGCGCTCCTGCTGTACTGATAGCTACCTCCCTGGCAGCGGCCGCAGTCTTTCTGATTCTTGGTACAGCAGTCTCCGCAGCTGCAGCATACGTCAAGTACAGAAGTAAAGGATACGGATACGATGAAAAGGTGTTTGCGGCCAGAAACGGCTTCTGGTCACAGAAGACAACAATAGCTCCTTACTTCCGTATCCAGAACATCGTTGAGTCCCGTTCCATACTGCAGAGATATCTTGGAACAGGTTCTCTGGAGCTGGATATAGCAGGTCTTGGAGCCTTCAGCAGAAACCCGAGAGCTGTGGACGTAGATGGAGAGGCTCTCAGACCCCTCCGTGAAGAGGTCTACTCACGGTTCACAGACTCCTCTTCTCCGTCCATCTGAACCGTTCTGATCGGGTAAGGTATATCGATGCCTTCCTCATCGTACCTTTTCTTTATCTTCTCTGTAACCTCTGAGATTCCCTGTAGCTGTGATGCCTTCCCTGTAGATGTCCAGCCTCTCAGCCTTAGATTTACAGACGAGCCTCCAAGCTCCTCTACAAGAACCTGTGGATCTGGATCGTCATTGACAGTATCTGCGTTTTCCAGAACGTCCATGGCAGCCTCACGAGCCTTCTCTACATCGTCGTCGTATCCCACTCCTACCCTGACCTCAAACCTCCTGGAATCGTATGCGTCCATGTTTATGACCTTGCTGTCGTAGAGATCGGAGTTCGGGATGATAACCTTCCTGCCGTCAAACGTCTTTATATCCGTGGAACGTGTCTTTATGTCCTGTACACGGCCTTTCTCTCCGGATACCTGTATCTGGTCACCTATCTCTACAGGCCGGTAGATCATCAGCAGGATACCTGATATGAAGTTAGATATTACATCCTTCAGGGCGAAGGAGATGCCCAGCCCCAGCAGCCCGACAACAGTGCTGAGAGCACTTAGAGGCACACCAAGCGATCCCAGTACCGCTACCAGCGTGAAGGAGTATACCAGGTAAGCCGTAAGCGTCTTCGACGTCTCGGAAGCATGTCGGTCAAGGCCGTGTGTATCCGCCAGCCTGCTGACCGCGACGTTGGATATGCGGTTCAGTATTATGCCGGCGCCTACTAGAGCCACGGCCATGAGTATCTTTCCAGGTTGAATGAACGACTTAAGGGCAGCTACGTCCAGTTGCTCAAATACCATACGTCTTTACTTGCAGGGTAAAGAACTTAACTTTACTTCTCGATGATCCGCACCTATTTTATCCATACGGACCGATTGCTTTACATGGATAAAACGAGGCTGACCTTTCTGATCTCACAGATAGCTCTTCCGGCGATAGCTGTAACCTCTCTGGAGCTTCTGGGAGGTCTGGCCTCGATGGTTCTCTCTGTGGCTTCGATATCGACTCTGCTTGCGGTAAGCTCTCTCAGCTGCCCGGATGCAGTACCGCGTGAGATACTTCTCTCGGGTCTAGTTATTTTCATGGCCCTGTTGCCTAGGGTGAGCCTGGTCGTCTGTGCATCCGTGTTTGTGCTTAATCTAGGTGTAGCTACGTTCTCGGACGGCACAGGGTATATGGATACTTACAGATCCGTAGTGATACCTCTTTTGATTACAGGCATCGTAGCAGGCTCCGGTCTCTACGTTGGTTACAGCGATGATCTCGGGGACGTAGAAGATGCTGCCGTGGATGTTCTGAGCCAGGTTGGGCCGAAGCCGGATACAGGAGATACACATGACCAGGTAAGGGCTCTCTCTAGGCTCATAGCCTCCAGAACCCTGGATGCTGCAGAAGACAACGTTACGATGAGAGCTGCCGGGGAGCTTGATCCAGGAGAGCTTGAGGCAGTATCTCAAGCTTTCGATGCCTCGGAGAGAAAGATCCTGAAGTCGGTATCCTCGTCAGTGAACTCTTCTCTGGATAGGCCGTCCCGCAGGGAGGTGACCCGTGAACTGATCACCGGTTACATCACTCCCAAAAGCTTTCTGCTGGTGGTTCCGGCCTCCGGAGTCTTTCTCTACGGCTTACATCCTCTTGTTGGAGTCTCCGTTGTGCTAGCTTCCTTACCCCTCAGGCGTCTTCTGGAACCGGGATCATCCCCTCAAGATAGCACTTAACTTTTTCGAGACTCAATAGAGTCATGGGGGATATAGATTTCTGTCAGGAAGAACAGGCATCCGATGAGCTTCCGGAGGAGTTTGAACCTTACGTCAAGGAGTGGTTCAGAGACCAGTTTCCTGGCCTGAGTAAGCCACAGAGATACAGCTTTGACCTGATTCATCAGGGTGAAAACTCACTTATCTGTGCCCCTACAGGCTCAGGAAAAACGCTTTCGGCGTTTCTCTCTGCTCTGAACGAGCTCTTTGCGATGGGTGAATCCGGTGAGCTTGACGACGAGGTTTACGTGGTATATATCTCTCCGCTGAGAGCTCTCTCCAACGATATTGAGCGTAACCTAGAGGACCCGCTTCAGGGAATAAAGGAAAAGGCCGAGGAGATGGGATACGATGTACCTGAGGTCCGGAGCATGGTAAGGACCGGTGATACTACTGATGCCGAGAAACGCGAGATGAGGGAGAATCCGCCCCATATCATGATAACAACTCCTGAATCCCTCGGAATACTTCTGGACTCCCCCAAGTTCAAGGAATCGATGAGAAACGTGAAGTACAGTATAGTCGATGAGATACACTCCCTCTCCGAGAACAAGCGAGGTGTACATCTCTCCCTTTCCCTGGAGCGTATGGAGGATATGGCAAACGGCTCCTTTACACGCATAGGACTTTCTGCAACCCAGGCACCTATAACCGAGATCGCAAGATACCTCTGTGGTTACGAGGCGGGAGAGGAAACAACACAGAAAGAGACCCAGGATCAGGAAACCGGAGACGCGGCCGAAGTCATCCCGGGCGAGGAGTACGAACCCAGAGGCTGTAGGATTGTTGATGTATCGGCCTCAAAGGAGATCGATCTTGAGACCATCTCACCGGTCTCCGATCTTATACATACACCGGCAGACGAGATCAGGGAGGCGATGTACGACCAGATGCATAACCTGATAGAGGAACACGAATCCACCATAATCTTTACGAACACGAGGAGCGCTACGGAGCGTGTCGTGAACAACCTCAAAGAGAGGTATCCTGACTTCTACGAGGACGACATCGGAGCTCACCACGGCTCTATGAGCAGAGAAGAAAGGCTAGAAGTCGAGGAAAACCTCAAGAAGGGAAACATGCGTGTCGGAGTTACATCAACATCCCTCGAGCTCGGAGTAGACATCGGATCGGTTGACCTGGTGCTTCAGCTTGGCTCACCGAAAGGGGTAGCGAGAGGTATACAGAGGATCGGAAGGTCAGGACACCAGATCGGCGAGAAAGCAAAGGGAAAGATGATCGTTACGGACAGGGACGACGCCGTCGAGTGCTCCGTGCTCTCAAAGTGTGCGAAAGAGGACGAACTGGATAAGATTCAGATACCGAGGAACTGTCTCGACGTCCTGGCACAGCACATCGTCGGGATGGCCTGTAACCACCGCTGGGATATTGATCACGCATTCAACGTCGTGAGAAAGAGCCACAACTTCGTGAACCTGTCCCTCCAGCAGTACGAAAACGTACTGACATACCTTGCCGGAGAGTACGAGCTTGAGGATCAAAACGTATACAGAAAGATATGGAGAGATGAGGAAGAAGGCCTGTTCGGACGTTCGGGAAAGATGACGCGTGTAATCTATATGACGAATATAGGGACGATACCGGATGAGTCCGGCTACGACGTCGTCACGAGAAAGGGCGACGATAACTACGTTGGCAGCCTTGACGAGGAGTTTCTGGACCGTCTCACCAAGGGAGATATTTTCACGCTGGGCGGTTCGACGTATGAGTTCCGTTACGCCAAGGGCATGAAGGTTTTTGTGGACCCAAAGCCTCAGAAGTCTCCTACGGTGCCGAGCTGGTACTCTGAACGCCTGCCTCTATCTTATGACCTCGGCCTGAAGATTGGACGGTTCAGACAGGAGATCAGGAAACAGATGGAGATGGGTGCAGGAGACGACGATATAATCCAGTGGATCATGCACCAGTACTACCTGGATGAAAACACTGCCCAGGCAATCTACAGCTATGTTGCGGAGCAGTACCGTTTCTCCGGAGATGTCTCCGACCACGAAAACATTACTGTCGAGAAGTACATCGACGATGAGAACAGACAGAACTTTATCTTCCAGACTATCTACGGCCGACGTACACACGACGCACTCGCACGTGTGCTGGCAAATATTCTGCAGGAAAAGATCGGTAAAAACATAGGCATGGTGATAGACGACAACGGGTTTGTACTGGTGACTCCAAGACGGCCGGTAAATATAGACGAACTGATGGAGGCGCTGGTAAACATTGATCTCGAGAAGGAGCTCAAAGACGCGGTAGGGAAAACCGAGCTGATGAAACGCAGGTTCAGACATGTAGCGGGCCGTTCACTGATGATTCTCCGGAACTATCAGGGATCATCCAAGACCGTTGGACAGCAACAGATGAAGGGCCACTTCCTGCTGGCTGCGATCAGAAACCAGCACGGAGAGGACTTCCCGATGATCAATGAGACGTACAGAGAGATCATGGAGGACGCGATGGACATCCAGCACACAGAAGAGGTAGTAGACGGGCTTGCGGACGGTGAGATAGATTATGAGGTAAGGAACACTGATATTCCGTCCCCGTTCAGCCATAACCTGATACTGCAGGAGTCAAGTGATGTTATCAAGATGGAGGAGAAAAAGGAGAGGCTTCAGGAGCTACACCAACAGGTTATGGACAGAATTGAATGACGCCGAGTCCTAAAAACATCTGCCAGCAAGTTATGTAACAGGTATGAGACCAATCGAGACAGTTTTACCTCTGCTGAGGCAGCATCTCTCCACTCCGGAAGGTCTCCTGCTTCTCTCAGGTCTTATACCCTTGATAGTCTTTTACCTAGTGAAGCCGGAGCCTGAACAGAAAGTCATGCCGTCACTCATGTTTTTCAGGTCACAGGAGTCTGACTCCAAGCTCAGGAGTGCTTTCCGCAGGCTCTTCCAGAACCTTGTTCTCTTCCTCCAGATACTGGCCGTCATAGGTATCGCTGTGGCAGCGGCACAGCCTTTCACACAGACCGAGGAGAGATCGGAAAAAGCCGTAGTGGTACTGGATGTCTCCGCATCCATGCAGGGAAGAATGGCAGAGGCCGCAGAGTACCTTGACGGCAGGCTGGCCTCAAGTAACACCTTGATCAAGACAGGTGAGAGCTCAGAGGTCGTACTCAGAGATGCGGATCCGGAGACGGTTCTTGCCGCGGTAAGAGGCACAGAGACATATGATACAGAGTCAAACTTTGCTGCCGGAATACGTCTCTCCGGGAACTTCCAGGGCAGAAAGATAGCGATAAGTGACTTTGATCAGACGGAGGGAGAAACCGATCTTCAGAAACTGATACAGGCAACAGGGATCTCAGAGCTGAAAAACTTCGAAACAACGAACAGATGGGGAGTCACCGACGCCGAGATAGAACCTGAAGAGATACGTCTTACGGTAAGAAGCTTCCTTTCATCAAATACCACGGTTGATGCCTCCTTCAACGGAGAAGAGAGAAAAATCGAGCTGCGGCCAGGATTCAACTCGGTGATCCTGGAACCTGAGATGGGGAGAAACGTCTTCAGGCTGCCGGAGGATGATATAGAAGCGGATAACGTATTCAGGGCGGTAATACCCGAGACCGAGAACCCCTGGGGAAGGTTTTACGGCTCCGGAAAACGGTTTCTGGGGAGGGCTGTAGAGCTTATGGAAACCGCTGAGACCGGCGACCCGGCCGAAGATGCGGGGGGCTTCATTAGGGGGGAAGGCCCCGTACCATCAGCTC
>CAKZNU010000172.1 GCA_937132175.1 uncultured euryarchaeote | reverse complement strand
ACGATCTCTGCAGAGACTTCTTCTTTGATCTCTGCTTCGCATTCTTCGTTTCCACACCAGCGGGTCTTGACGTATCCTCGGTTTTTGCCGATGGTGGCAAGGATCTCGTTCTTGGAACCTGCCTCTCGGATGTTCTCGTGAAGGTATTGCTCGAGTTCCTGGTACATTGATTTCTGGATTTCTTCTAGTGTATCCTCTGCCTCGGAGATAAACTCTTCTCTGTCGAGGCCCATCTGCTTGTCTCCGGTGTCACGTCTCACCGTTGTGACGGCATTGTCTTCCATCTCGTTGGGTCCGACCTCTACTCTGAGGGGCACTCCTTTCAGTTCGTGTTCGTTGAACTTGTAGCCAGGGGTCTTGTGGGTTCTCTGGTCGAATTCCACACGCATACCTTCTTCTTCAAGCTCCTGAGAGATACTTTCCGCGTACTGCATAACCTCTTCCTGGTTTTCCTCCTGGAATATCGGGACGACAACAATCTGTGTAGGTGCGATGGTTGGTGGAAGCCGGAGCCCGTCGTCGTCTCCATGTGCCATG
Source organism: uncultured euryarchaeote (assembly GCA_937132175.1). GTDB lineage: Archaea > Nanohalarchaeota > Nanosalinia > Nanosalinales > Nanosalinaceae > Nanosalina. Next base: position 4,473 of record CAKZNU010000172.1, on the reverse strand, counting down.
ATCAAGGCACCGATCGTTCTTGTTGAGAGGCCCCAGGAGGTCGTCCAGGCGGTCTGTGTATCAGAGTCTTCGTCCTCATAGGATATATCGAAGGCCTGCGCGAAGTGCTGGCCAAGCTGGTGGGATGTTCCTGACTGTATCGATTTGCCGTCCGGCATCAGGGTCTCGATCGTGGTGGTGTACTTTGCACCCGGGAACTTGTCGTGTTCAGGTTTGTATCCTAGGATGCTTGGAATCCCGAGGTGGTCCTCGATTACCTCCTGGTACTGCTCCAGGCGCAGCATGGTTTCCTCGTCTGCCTCTTCCTCGGTTTCGTGTGCTGTATGTCCTTCCTGCCAGAGGAACTCTCTTGTGCGCAGGAACGGTCTTGTATCGGTTGCCTCCCACCGGACCACGTTTGCCCATTGGTTTAGCCTGAGAGGTAGGTCTCTGTGACTGCGTATCTCTTCGGACATGTAAGGCGCTATTACGGACTCCGAGGTCGGACGTACAGCAACTTTTTCCTCCAGCTCGTCGTCGCCTCCGTGTGTAACCCATGCAACCTCAGGGTCGAAGCCATCAACTATGTCCTCCTCTCGGGATAGCTGATCCTCGGTTATGAAGACAGGGAAGTAGGCGTTTTCCACTCCCGTCTCCTCCATCTTTTCGTTGAAACATTGTTTTATCGACTCCCAGAGCTTCATGCCGTATGGCTTGATTACCATACAGCCCTTGACATCTGCGTACTTCGCAAGCTCTGCCTTTTTTACAACCTGTGTATACCACTCAGAAGGGTTCTTATCCTTTCTGACCGTTATCCCGAGTTCCTGACCCATAGACAGGAATCAGTCACAAAGTTTAATTTACCTTTTTGCACAGAAGCTTTCCTCTGGATCAAAGCTCCCGGTGTCATCCGGTTAGAGTGTGATGCTTCCTCGTGTTGCCTCAGATATCTTTCCTCACGACAAGCCGCATGTAAACCATGAAAGCCGCCAGCATCAGTACCAGTAGCTGGAAGCTTCCGATACCCGGCACCTCCTCTGTGCCGGATACCTGTTCCTTGTTGACGTCCTGTTTGACGTTTACGGCTACTGTGTCTGTTCCATTTATCTCGCCGTCGAGGGACTCAACCTTCACCTCTATGTCTTCAGGACCGAGATCGGTGTCCTGGCCGTAAAACTCCACGTTGAACCTTCTCGTGGACTGTGCTGAGACCGTGGTCTGGAACCTGTCCTGATCGAACCGGGTGAAGCCGGTGAATGCGTCGATGGAGCTCTGTGGGTCCAGGGTGACGTTGTACGTTGTCTGGGAGTCTCTTACGTTTACTACCTTGAAAGGTATATCCACGGTGGATTCCTGTTCCACGGAGAGGGTGTCTCTCAGGAAGACTACAGGCCAGTCCGCGTACCATTTTCCTGACTGGCATGAGATGGTTCTCTCCGTGGGCCCGAGGTCCAGGGTTACGTTTTCTCCCTCGTTGTAGATCTGTCTTCGGTTGTGATCAACCGCATCGATGTTTGACCCGTCTAGAGGGCAGTCATCGACGCTGTCCGCTATACCTATCACGGAGTAGTTCGACGGTATCAGCTGTGTGGCAGACTCCTGTACCACCACTGCCTCCCCGAGGTCGTCTCCTCCGCAGAATCCTGCGGTGGCGGTCAGATTCAGGTAGTTTTCAGGAGGTACGAAGCCTCTGTACTCGGATCTTACAGAGCTGTCGACGTCTTTACCTGTGCCTACCGGCGTGTAGCCGGATCTATCTGCGAGCCCAACGTATCTGGAGATGTTGCCCTGTGTGGAGACGTTGAACTCAGACATCTTGTTGTACAGGTAAGGGTTGAGGTCATCGTTGATTCCTCCCTCCACAGAGTAAGGATGCCTGTCGATGTAGTCCTGGCTTATCCATCTCACTCCAGCCCTGCCGTAGAGGTTGTTCGTTCTGCAGAACTCCCTGCTGTAGTCCTGGTCGTACCAGACCCCGTATCTGTCTCCTACGGTCTGCTGGCAGACCTCCTGGTCCTGTTTTATTCTGCCGAAGTCCTCTACGGCTTCGTCGGTGTTGACGTAGTCTCCGTTTCTGTACAGGGCGTACTCTCCTCCGGATCTTGCGACACAGTCGTTTGTGTCCGTACCACAGCCGAACCGGCCCTCTCCCTCCAGGGAGTTGCTCACGGCTCCTAGCTCCTCTATCAGGTACTCCTTGTGGTCGTCTCCGCATACAGGCGGTTCCTGTGCAAAGGATCCTTTCTTGCCTTCTATGACTGAGAAAGCTATGTCTCCGATTATAGTCTTGGTATCTTCTTCGTTGAACTTGTACCTGAAGACTCCGTTCTCGGAGTTGTTGTCGTATCCAAGACCTTTGTCAGGTCCTGTCAGGTCACAGCTGAAGTTCATGTACATCGGCGCCATGTCGTCCGGATCCTCCCAGACTCCCTCCGTGGTGCCGTCATCGTCATAGTCAGATGCGTCCGCAAACGAGTTTCCGTAGACTTTCTCCGTCTTGAGCACTGTTTCATCATCGATGCTGTCTCTGCGGTCTACTCCCTCTCTGTAGAAGCATCCGCTTCTGTAGACGGTTCCCGGCTTGTAAACGTTTCCACGGTTGTCTATGGATGAGTTCAGGAACCTTGTCAACGCCCATCTGTCCGGGCCAGGAGTCGAGTCTCTTGTATCGGAGATGTTATATCCGAAGCCGAAGACGTCTGTCAGGTTGAAGTTTGCCTGTGTTGCTGCGCCCGGCTCCAGCTGATCCGATGAATCATCTATCCTGTTGTGTCTACCACGGATACCGAGATCGGTATCGAAGTTGTCCTGGTAGGCACCTTCCTGCATCTTCGGATTCGAAGGTATAAACGAGAAGTTTCCGGCGTTGAACCACGAGGTATTCTGTGTACCTCTTCCTACGTCACCACACGGCCCGAGACCGGCTTCCTGAAGTAGGGGGCCACAGTCATCCTCCGTCGCGTATCCTTTAGGATCGTAGTACTCGTACTCGGGGTTCTGTACGCCTGAGGCGTTGAAGAAGCTGGTCTCGTATCTTCCAAGCTTTTCACTCTGGTTCTTCCAGTCTGTGGCTTTACTTTCCCCGTAGAATCTGTTCTGGAAGTAGACTACGTTTTCCCATGTATCCTCCGGCTTGTAACCGAGTTCGTCTATACGGGACTTGACGGTGAAGTTGTTGTCCATGTCGTACCATTCTCCTCCCGGTATCTCCTTGTCAAGGTCGAGACAGATCTCCGGATCGTTGATGTTTTGACCTCTCTCCGGATCCTCTGATGGTACGGATGCCTTGGAGATATCGACCGTCTGGCCCTCGCTGTAGACCTCGCCGTTGTACGCACAGTCTGAGATCCTGTCCGCACATACGTAGATGTTGTCCCGGGAGCTGAGTGAGGCCTCGTACTCGTTTCCATCAGGAGTTCCGTGTTCACGTATCAGGAACTCTCCCTGGTCGTCTCCACACGCACTCGGGAACTGTGGCTTATCCCTCTGTTCCTTCGGCCCGGGGTCGGACTCGGAGTCGAAGGCTATAGGTCCCGAGACCGAGTGTATGTCGGAGGGCTCGTATCCAGGCGTTCTGATGTTTGACTCAGATGTTCTTATTGCCTGGAGATCCGAGTCCGGACCGTTATCATAGCCTATTCCCCAGTCGGAGGTGTTCAGCTCACAGGACAGTCCCCCTGAAAGCAGTGTCTGGTTCGTGGAGTCAGGGTTAACCCAGACGCCTTCGCTGTTTCCGTCATCGTTCGCCTCCATGGTGTAGGCAAAGGAGTTAGCCACTACGGTATCGTTCTTTCTTATTGATTCCTCCTGTGTGTAATCCGGTGTAGATCCATAGCACTTTCCTGCCTGGTACACCTCTCCTGTAGGTCCGACGACACCCTGGCTTCTGTTCGCTATCGCCCATGTATCCTCCGTTGGATCGATGGTCGAGTCGTTAAGAGGTGTCTCAACGCCCCACTTGTAGTGTGTGTAGTTCAGATCGCCGGCGTTTTCCTCCGTCTGGTTGTTCGTGCTTCCATGTGACGTGTATGCAGTTCCGTTGGCGTAGCCGACCCACATACGTACGGCTTTGCCCTCGAGAATGTCTGCGTCGTCTTCACCTCTGTCCTCCTTGAAGGAGCTGTACACCGTGCCTGTGGGGTTGTGCTGTCTGTCCCTGCCGATGTCTGCACAGTACTGTACTCCCTCGCTGCAGTCATCCTCCAGGGCGTATCCATCCGAGTAGTTGAGAGGATTGTAAGGTGACAGCTCAACTTCTCTGGCATGTGGGTTCTCATCGGTGAGCCAGTAGTTTCTCAGGGACGAATCCGTGGAAACCAGGTGCTCGTAGGTAGAGGGCTGGTCAGGTGTGTATGTTCCTTCCTCTCCCTTGAGGTACTGGTTCCAGGTGGAGTTATCGATGTCCATCCATTCTCCTCCAGGAATCCTCTTATCGGTATCAATACAGACCTCGAGATCGCTGGAGTCGCTTCCGGCCTCGTTGTCTCTTCC
>CAKZNU010000171.1 GCA_937132175.1 uncultured euryarchaeote | reverse complement strand
CTTGTACATGTCTCTAATCTTGATGGAATGAAGCTGGATGTCCAGGAGGCTGCACGCATTGCCAGGGAAAACGGCGCCTACACCATGGTTGATGGTGCACAGAGTGTTCCACATATGCCTGTCGATGTATCTGAGTATCCGGTCGACTTTCTTGCTTTCTCAGGGCACAAGATGCTGGGTCCTTCGGGAACAGGAGGTCTCTACGTCTCGGAGCGAGCCGAAGAGAAGCTTGTGCCTCTGACATACGGTGGGGGAGCAGTAAAGGATTCCAGCAGGCACTCCGCCGAGTTCCGGGAGTTTCCGGAAAGCTTTGAGCCAGGACTACCCAACGTCGCCGGCATAGTAGGCATGGGTGAAGCAGCCAGCTTTCTTCAGGAGACAGGAATGGATAATGTTCATCGATACGAAAAGGAGTTGACCGAGACCTTAGAGGCCGGGCTTGAGGAGATAGACGGACTCAGGTATATGTCGAAAGGCTCCGGTGTGGTAACCTTCTGGATAGACGGTATGGATCCACATCAGGTGGCGCTTATGCTTGACCGCGAGGACATTGCGGTCAGGTCCGGTGAACACTGTGTCCATTCATGGTTCGGGGAGGAAGACGTTCCGCCGGGTGTACGTGCCTCCATGCATCTTTACAACAACGAAGAAGACATAGAGGATCTGCTGGAACAGGTCGAAAAGATCTCCTACGTGGCCTAACCACCTTCAAGTTCTACCTGTTCTCATCGATTTTCCTTTGGTGACCGGCATTTACTTCCCGGTGCCGAGGGCGGAGTTGGTCTTTTCCAGTGATTCCTGTTTCTCGATGCCTTGAACTGCACGTACTGCGTCCACGGTATCAGGTACTGCGATTGCCTCTTGGTGTACCATATGTATCCAGTGTACGGTACCGTTTTCCACGGTGACGGTCTGGCGCCAGATACCTGTCTCATGCATATCCGACCTCTTCCTGCCGAGATCCCGCATCTTTTCATGTACCTTTGCAGTCGAGTTAAAGCCTTCCCCGGCATCCAGAAGCCTGATTCGAGGCCGGTCCTCGAAGGCATCCAGCACCTCCTGCCGACCTACGTCTTCTTCCAGCTCTGCCTGGACCATGTGTACATGTCCGTAGGTTACGGGAACCTTTACCGCTAGGGTCGTGATATCGAGGTCAGGCATCACAGCCTGGACGTCCGGTCCGTGGTGTGAGGGAACATCGGTGACCGGTATAGTCGAGTTTATAGGTCCACGTGAGTCCTGCGGAAGGTCTCCTCCGCGCCTCACAAGGTTTGCAACCGCCTGCTCGATTCCGAAGCCTTCCTCAAGGCAGCTCATGGTTCTTGAGAGAGACGTTGTGTTACAGGAAACCACCTTGAGGTAGTCCTCGCCGATGGCTTCCTCGTAGTTGGTGCTGGCGTTGAACTTTACCTCAGCGATGTCATCCGGTGCCCCTCCCTGGAAAACCGCCTTGACACCGTTTGGCTCGTAGAGTTTCTCCTTGTTTTTTTCATCTACGCCGGAAGGGGTGGCGTCTACGACTATGTCCACCTCCTCAAGGTTTTCCTCCAGGATTCCCTCGACCTCCAGACCGTCTTCCCGAAGCCGGCTTCGTCCCTCAGGCGTCGAGGCATATAGATCAGTCTCCTCCAGATCACCTTCCCCCGAGAGAGCGGTTCTGAGACCTATGCTTGCGGAGACATCAGAGACCCCATAGAGGTTCATGTCTTCCTGTCTATCCACGGCTTCCGCTACACGTTTACCTATGGTGCCGACACCGTTCACCAAGACATCAATC
>CAKZNU010000170.1 GCA_937132175.1 uncultured euryarchaeote | reverse complement strand
CTAAATCGGACTCCGATAGCGGTAGTCTCTGGCAGGATCAACCAGAATTGCCAACTCAACAAAAGGTTGGGTTGGACGGGTTGCGATCAGAAACACCTCTACAAAAGGTGTCTGAAAGCCGGCCAGTAAAGTCGGCCGGAACACTGCTCTCCACTCACAAAGTGAGTGCAGAAACTACTACATGATCGAGTCTCTCCTACATCACGCAAAAACAAAAACGCGCTCATCTGGCCCTTCCGGGCTATCGCCGGGCGTGTTTCCATGCTCGGCATTTCATACAACCAGGGTCAAACCTTATAAAGGGGGAGGAGGTAGAGGCCCCTGATCCACAGGAGGATCGGATAAGAATTGGTGCAGAGCCATCAAGGTTTCGTCACTTGGCGTCCCTAGAGCCCAAGCTGTCTCTGAAGCTCTGGACCTGATACAGGATCAAGCTCCTTCGCCTCTTCATGAAGCTGTTTGTACTCCTTGAACTTCTTCCGCATTTTCTCCCTGTTTCCGTCTTCTGCTGCCTTTATATGCTCTACAAATCTTTTCGAGGCCTTCTCCATGAGCTCGGCGATCTCAACCCATGTCCCTAGGCTTCTCTTAGCTTCCGACCTGCCTACGGAAGCACATAATTCTCTTGCCTCTCTGAACTTCTCAAGTGACTCGGTGTAGAGGCCTGTTGCCTGCTTCATGATGGAGCCCGACTTACTGAAGTTCTCTGATTCATAGAGCTCCAGAGCCTCCTCGTATCTGTCGCCTGCCCCGTTGAACTTCTCGATGCCTGTATCCGCCAGGTTCAGAATTCTTTGCTTCTGTGAGTAGTTCTTTATCCTGTCGGCAGGGTCAATCGACATTATGCTCTGTGGATCGTCTTCATGTGTCAGTCCGAGGACATGGCCGAGTTCATGCTTGGTGGTTCTAAGGGTTACCTTCCTGCTGTGACCTGTCTCGATTAGAACCTGTGAACCCCCAGACCTTGTGCAGCCCACGATATCTCCGTCTTGGGAGATGCCTGAGCAGGATTCGATCTCGTCTAAGATGCCTATTGTGATATCCGGACTGTCAGACCTCTGGAAACTTACCTTTCTTCCGGCGAAGCGAGAAGAGTTTTCCTCCCAGTAAGACACAGCTCGGGATATCAGAGACTCAAGATCGTGGCGCGAAGAAGACCTGACGTCAACGCTGTAGTTTATAGTCTCAGTGCCAGATTCCTTTCCGTTTCCGGAACCGGACGAAACCTCTACTTTTGGTGTCTTGAACTCAAAGCCCATGCAGCCGGAAAGAGACATTACTGCTCCAGCAGAAGCGGCTGTCTTCAAAAACTTTCTTCGTTCTCCTGATTCAACCTCTGAGCTCACCCGATTATCCATCTGCTCAAGACCGGAGATAACCTCTTCCAGACCTTCTGATATCTCCTCTGATCTTCTCTTAATATTCCCGGCAGAGCTGAACAAGCCTCCGGCTAAAGAGTTCACACGTTCAGACAGTTTCTTTGCCTCACGTGCCTCTGAAAGTATCTCGTCCACCTGTTCCCGGGAGAGCTTTATCTGGTCCTCAGCCTTTGAAGCCTCGGAGGCGATTGTTTCTGCATCCTGAGCCGGGATGATATACTTCCCGGAATCGATGCCTTTCAGGAGATTTCCGAGCTGTCCCAGGGCATCTACCTCGTTTTCTATCTCTAATTCCAGCTCCGAGTAGATATCCTCGAGACCCATTCCGACTCTTTCAAGGTTCTGGAGAGCCTGCTTAAAGTCTTCTCTAGCTTCCTCAGTCCCGCCGCTGGCTTCCGAGCCGAAGTCTCCTTCCGAAGGCTCACGAGACTCGATGATTCTGCGGGCCTGCTGGATCTCCTGACTCGCGCCATCCTCGCAATTTGCTATTACGGATGCCTTCTGCCTGATGTTCTGAATCTTTGAGGCAGCTGAGCTTATAGCTTCTGCTGTTTCCTGAATTAGCTGGGCCGGATTCACACGACAGAGTTATGGAGACGGACTTAATTAGTTTAGGGCTTTTCGGCCTCCATGCTCTCTACTATCCTTTCTGCGGCCATCATGTAAGCTGCCTGGCGGCCGTAGACGTCTTCGGATTCACGGGTCTTCCGGAACTGATGGTATGCATCGATCATCTTGGTCCTGAGCCTGTCCAGGACCTCTCCCCTGCCCATATACTCTCCTGTCCTGTTCTGGACCCATTCATAGTAGGATACGGTTACACCGGCCGCGTTTGCCAGTATATCCGGTATCATCGTGACGCCGTTTTCCTCAAGAACTTCGTCGGCTTCACGTGTGGTTGGCCCGTTAGCGATCTCAACAACGTAGTCCGCAGATACATCATCAGCGTTTTCCTCAGTTATAACTCCTTCAATCGCTGCAGGAACCAGAAAGTCTACGTCCAGCTCCAGAAGCTCCTGGTTTGAGATCTGCTCTCCTGCAGGACAGACCTCGCCACGCTCTCTACTGCAGTTCACGAGTTCCTCGTAGCTCAGGCCCTCTTCATCATAGGTTGCTCCGGAAGAGTCCGATACAGCCACAACGTTTACACCTATCTCATCTAGCTTCTTTACGGCCGGTGAAGCCGCGTTTCCAAATCCCTGTACTGCAGCAGTCACGTCCTCAGGGTCGCGGTCGCTGTTTTCGATGATCTCCTCTATGATGTATGCAGCACCGAATCCGGTCGAGTCCCCTCGTCCTTCTGACCCTCCGGCTTCCA
>CAKZNU010000169.1 GCA_937132175.1 uncultured euryarchaeote | reverse complement strand
TCAGGAGCTGCATGCAGAGGTTTTACCGAGGTGGCGAGAGATCTGGCAGCTAGCGGACCCTTCTCAACGCCCGGAGTATGGGTCTTCATGGTTTTTTCTGGCATACTGTCGATCTGGGTGATGAGGAGGCTGAGCCAGCATGGATGATGTATACAGACACGACAGGGAAAAGGAGAAGGCAAGAAGAATGTTTGACTCCTCTGAGGCCCGAAAGGCGTTTGAAAACGTTTTGAACCATGATACCCTGATGTCTCTCCTGAAGCTGGAGGAAAGAGGTACTCTGGAAAGAATTCAGGGAGTTCTGGAGTCCGGCAAGGAGTCAGTCGTCTTCCTGGTGGAGAAGCCGGACGGAGAGAAAGCCCTGGCGAAGATCTACATGAACCAGGCAGGAGGATTCCGTGATATGGAGGAGTACCTCAGGGGCGATAAGAGGTTCAGAGACTTCAAAAGTGACCGCCGCTCCGTAATGAAGGAGTGGTGCAGAAAGGAGTTCAGCAACCTCAGGAAGGCCTCAAAGGTGCTTAGATGTCCGGAGGCGATCGCGTTTCAGGAAAACGTTCTCGTCATGGAGATGATAGGTAGAGACGGAAAGCCCTTCCCCAAGCTGAAAGAAGTGGTTCCGGAAAACCCGGAAGAAGCCCTCGATACCGTGTTACAGCAGATGAAGGAGTTACTTCAGGAGGAACAGCTGGTACACGGAGACCTCTCCGAGTACAACGTACTCGTAAATGAGGAGGGCGAGATGATATGGATAGACTTCTCACAGGGTGTACACAAGACACATCCTGAGGCTTCCAGGCTACTGGAGAGAGATGTCGAAAACATCACAGGCTTCTTCGGAAAACACGGATCAGATACCTCAACGGAGGAGGCCTTAGAGAAGGTTATTCCCGGCACAGAGACCTCAGAGCCACCTTACAACCTATAAAAAGGTTCGCAGACCGTCTACTGATATGAAAGAGGTTCGTGTCCCGGAGGATCGGGTCGGTGTCCTGATAGGTGAAGGCGGTGAGACTAAGGAGGAGTTCGAGGACCTCACCGATACAGAGCTCCATATAGAGGGAAACCTCGCCCGTGTAGAGGGAGAGCCTCTGGACGAGATGACAGGTCAGGAGATCGTGAAGGCGATGGGACGTGGCTTCCCGCCGCAGAAAGCCTTCAAGCTCGTAGAGGAGGAAAAGATTCTGTACCTGATGGATATCGGAAGGTACGCGGACACGAAAAACTCCGAAGAACGACTTAAAGGCCGGGTGATAGGCAGAGACGGAGAAGCCCGCAGGCACATAGAGAAGATGACGGAGACGGAGATCAGCGTCTACGGAACGACTGTAGGCCTGATAGGAACCGGAGGCAGCATAGAGGTTGCGCAGGAAGCGATAGAGATGCTGCTTCAGGGATCAAGCCACTCAACGGCTTATAACTTCCTGGAGAAAAACCAGACCAAGGTAATGAGGTAAAAATGCTATGGCAGACGACAAGATAACAGAGGACGCGGTACAGGAAGGAACAGATCACAAAGAGATTTCTGTAGCCGAGTTCTTCGAGAAAAACAAACATCTACTGGGATTCGAAAACCCACAGAAATCTATAATCACCGTTGTCAAGGAGGCGGTAGACAACTCACTGGACGCATGTGAGGAAGAGGAGATACTTCCCGAGGTCCAAGTCCTTATCGACGATCTGGGGAACGACAAGTCACGTGTAGAGATCCGTGACAACGCAATCGGGCTCTCCAGAGAGCAGATACCGAAGGTCTTCGGAAAGCTGCTGTACGGCTCGAAGTTCCACAAGCTTCAACAGAGCCGTGGACAGCAAGGTATAGGAATCTCTGCGAGCGCAATGTACGCACAGCTTACCACAGGAGAACCGGTCACAGTTTACTCGAAACAGGAGGGAGAGCCGTGTCACAAGTTCGTCGTCCGGATCGACACTGAGAAGAACGAACCGGAGATCCTGGAGGATGAGGTAGTCGACCCTGAAAGCGATGAGTTCCCTGGAGAAAAGGACTACTACTTTGATCACGGAACCACGATAGAGATGAACATCGAGGCAAAGTACACACGAGGGCATCACTCGGTCAGGAACTACCTGAAACACACCGCCATCATGAACCCGTACGCCCGTGTCGTCCTTCAGGAACCGGACGGCAACAAGATAGAGTATCCACGTGTCTCAAGGGAGTTACCTGAGAGGCCGAAGGAGATCAAGCCACACCCGCATGGAGTGGAACTCGGTGTCATGCTGCGTATGGTGGACAACAGCGACGCCCGCACCATCTCAAGCTTCCTTCAAAACGAGTTCACAAGGGTCGGAAGAACCTCCGCAGAGAAGGTCTGTGGGGAGGCCGATATAGATACCGGGCGCAGACCGAACACTCTGAGCAAGGACGAGACCGAACAGATACTGGATGCGGCACAGGAGGTGGATCTTCAGTCACCGCCGACCGACTGTCTCTCCCCTCTCGGCGAGGACCTGATGCTGAAAGGACTCAAGAAAGAGCTCAACCCGGAGTACTCCACCGCAGTTACCAGAAAGCCGACGGTCTACCAAGGCAACCCGTTCCAGGTAGAGGTAGGGCTCGCCTGGGGAGGAGACATAGACGAGGAAGGCAGCTTCAACGAGCTCAGATACGCGAACAAGGTGCCTCTACTCTACAAGAAGTCTGCGTGTGTAACCACGAAGGCTATCGAGGACGTCTCATGGAACAGATACAATATCTCACAGACGGGAAACCGTCCACAGGGACCTCTCTACATCTCCATCCACATCGCATCAGTCTGGGTGCCGTTTACATCCGAAGGAAAGGAGGCTGTGGCAAACTACGACCTTATCAGAAAGGAGATGAAGCTTGCGCTCCAGGAAGCCGGACGCAAGCTCGGAAAGTACCTGAAGAGAAAGGAGAGAAAACAGGTACAGGAGGAGAAAAAGAGGAAGCTGACGTCCTACGCGAAGGAGATGGGGCCAGCAATAGCCCAACTTGCAGACGAAGGCGACAGCGACAAAATCGAAGACCAGATTCAGGCAATGGTGCAGGCAGACTACAACCCTGAACAGCTTTAACGTGATAAAATGCCAAAGAAAGATCTAGCAAACGACGAATCAACCTTGGACAGGCTTACAAGGCTTGGAAGAAAACTCAGAGGACAGCTTGAGGACGAAGACGAGGAAAACCTTACGATAGATACCAGAGTAAGGTCAAAGTCAAACGTCGAGTACGATGAGGAAGAGGGAAGACTCAGCCTCGGAGACAGCTACTCAACCAGAAAGTTCCTCAACATTTCACACGCCAGAAAGTTCATGCAGACGACACTGGTAGCGAACAAGACCAAGGAACTAATCGAAAACGGCAGGACAGCCTCAATCCGAGAGGTCTACTACCAGCTGAAACACTCGGTTCCAGGCCTTGACGAAAACACGTTCGAGGATCAGGACGAATCCAACAACGTCGTTGTAGACATAGAGACAGCGACAGGAGCAATCAGAGAGGATCTACACCTCTTTGCCGAGCCGAAAGGACGCCTGTTCGGACCGATCACGATCAACGACTCCGGGGACAGAATCGACTGCATGAACATGGGAACCTCCGGCCTCGCAATCCCGTCAATCGTCGATCACTTCGAGTTCGAAGACGTCAACGCCGACTTCGTACTGGTAGTCGAGACCTCGGCGATGGTAAACCGGCTGGTCGAGGAAGACTTCCACTCCGAGCACAACGCCATACTGATCGGTACAGGAGGACAGCCAGCGAGAGGGTCACGCAGACTCATCAACATGATGCACAACGAGCTTGACCTACCGGTCTACGTCTTCACGGACGGCGACCCATGGGGATACTACATCTACTCCGTGCTCAAGTCCGGATCCATGTCCCTCGCGTTCCAGTCCGACCGCCTTGCGACCCCGGACGCCAAGCTCATCGGCATGACAATGGAGGACATCGACGAGTACGACCTAGAACACGTCACCGAGGACCTGAAAGGAAAGTCTGAGGACTCGGGAGGACCAACCAAGGACTTCAAACGCATACAGGACGTCATGGAGTACGACTGGATGCAGAACGATCAGTGGCAGAAACAGTTCCAGAAGATGCTGGACAAAGGCGTACGTGTAGAACAGCAGGCACTCGCATCACAGAGCCTGGAGTTCGTGGCAAACACCTACCTGCCGGAGAAGATAGAGAACAGGGAGTTCCTGGACTGAAGGGAGGGGACAACTGTCCTCTCATTTTCCATGAAACTGATGCGACAAGTATTCAGTTTTATTACTTAATCTAATTCTATCTCGTAATCGCCGTATGCCTCTTGAAGGCCATCAACAGCTTTCTCGATTTCAGCGTCTCTCGCGCCACGGGCGTAGCTGTTGGCTGCTCCAAGACAGACTCCGGCGCCAGCCAGGCCCAAGGCGTTGAGCTCCTCGCCGCCAGCAAGCCAGGATGCAGAACCCAGTGCAGCAAAGCCTGTTCCATACGCAGACTTTCTGTGGTTGTCATCATGATGCCAGCGCGCCTCTGTGGCGGTTTTTTTCGCTCTGCTGGAGGGATCGCTATCCGGGTTATTCTCCCAGACACCTTCTGCACTCCTCCTCCCAAGCTCATATACCGGGTTTTCCGGAGCTCTCTCCGCCACCCAGCTGTGAGCCTCAGAGACTGCCTTTTCAAATACTGCCTTCAGGGACCTTGACTGGTACTCTTGTTGAGGAACTTTTATCG
>CAKZNU010000168.1 GCA_937132175.1 uncultured euryarchaeote | reverse complement strand
GGCCTACAGGGAAGGCATAATCAACAAGTGGTTCATCCACGAGAACCAGCTTGAGATCGGTGATCTGCCGGGGTACGGAAACGAGCAACCGTTTACCGTTATGACGGAGGAAGGTGTAGAGCTCTTTACCTCGACGGAGCCATTCGGAGACGCACAGGGCCTCTTCGAGGTATGGCTGATGGACGGACAGACAGGCGAGATGGAGAGATACGCCCTGAACAGATCCCAGGGCCTGCTTGGAGCACAGAAGGCAACGAACTACGTCAGGAAGTCTAACTCACGTGTAAACTGGGACAGGTTCCGGCCGTCCGAGCCCTTACCTGTCGTAGTAGAGGATACCCTCTACTGGCAGATCAGGGTCGTCTCCGGTGACTCCTCGGGAATAGCCTTTACCAGCTTCGTCAACGCAGCCTCTGGTGACGTCATCAACGTTCAGGAGGACGCAGGTATCAGAGAGTTCCTTGCAGGAGAAGAAACTCTTCCCGCAGGAAACACCACTGAGGAAGGCCCGGACAGGGACGAGGTAGCAGAGCTCGTGGTGATGGAAAACGGCAACGTCTCGGAGAAAATCCCGATATACGAAAACGAGACCATAGAGATCAGGAAGCGTTAGGCTGGAACCGAACAGAGAAGCCTGATATAAAAACAGGGTTCCTTGATAGTTACCTATGGAAGCTACAGGAAAGGCATCTCTGGTGGTCATAGCCACGGCGGTTTTTCTAGCCTCTGGAACAGCACAGGGTACATGGGAGTCCGAGGAGGTAGAGCTTCAGAGAGGTGAGTCACAGGTTCTCGGAGAGTTCAAGCTGGTCTACGATGATACCGGTACGGAGCCGTCACTGGAGCTGCTGAAAGGAGATAGAACCTCCGAGGAAGATGAAGGACTGGAAAACATAACTATACTTACACAGTACGACGAGGAAGATATACTTGATGCTCCAGGAGAGATCTCTTACCGTTCGGAAAAGAAAGGAATCGGTTTCGAGGTCCTCCAGGCCGGATTCGATAACGGGTTCCAGCTAGAGCTTGAGGTTGATTCCCGAAGAGATATCTTTTCGGACTCCGAGCTTTCGACCTCTGCCCCGGACAGGCTCATAGGGAGAAGAGGTGAGAGCATAGACGTCCCTCTTGTACTGGAAAACGAGGGCGTAGCAGAAGAGACGTACCAGCTTACCACAGGGAACGAGACCCGGCTGGAGGTAGAGTACGGCTTTGACTCGTTCAACATTTCCGAGATAGAGCTTGAGGCAGGAGAGAAACAGGACCTGAAGTCTACGGTGACAATACCTGAGACTGCGAGAAAGGGTCTGAACAAACTTACCTTTGTAGCAGATGGAGGACAGCAGTTCACCGAGACAGTCTCGGTCGAGGTACGTGGAGAGGAGAAAAACAGGGAGCTCGGCGTGGACATACGTGAAAGCTTCAAGAGCATAAAGCCCGGAGAGGAGATCAAGATACCGGTAACCGTAGAGAATACAGGAGACACGGAGTTAAAGGACATCAACGTATCGGTTGATCTAAACGAGGGCTGGTCGGTTTCTGTAAGGCCGTCACAGGTAGACAGCCTGGAGCCAAGGTACGGAAGGGAACGGATCACAGTCTCTATCACGCCGCCCGCAGGCGTAGAGAAGGGAGACTACTTCGCGGATGTCTCCGCCTCCAACAGCAAGGTAGGCGTAGACGAGCCGGAGAGGGTAAGGATAAACGTGGTGGAGAAAAGCGGCCTGGCAGGTATAGGCCTTGCGGTCATGGCCATGAGCCTCTTGCTCCTGATAGTGGTACAGAGGAGGTTCAAGAGGAGGTAAACCTGGCGAGGTGCAAGATATGGCAGCTATAGAGCTTGAGGGGATAGAGAAAAGCTACGGAAGCATCGAGGTTCTGAAAGGCGTAACTTTCTCCGTGGAGAAAGGAGAGATATACGGTGTCCTGGGACCGAACGGAGCAGGCAAGACAACCACCTTCAGAATCATTCTCGGCCTTTTGAGACAGGACAGCGGAAGCATAGCGGTAGACGGAGATAAACATCAAAACAGCAAGAAAATCAGGAGGAAGATAGGGTATCTCCCAGCAGATGTGAACTTCTACGAGGATATGACGGCAAGACAGAACCTCAGGTACTTCTCCGATCTGGCGGATACCGACCCGGACTTTGAGGAGTTACTGGAGCTGGCAGGTATATCGGAGGACGCAGACAGAAACGTATCCGGATTCTCAACAGGAATGAAGAAACGGCTCGGAATCGCACAGTCACTGGTCAAAGACCCCGAGATAATAATCTACGACGAGCCCACCACAGGTCTGGACCCGGAGGGAAAGAGAAAGTTCAGGAAACACGTGGAGAAGATAAACAGGGAGAAAGGAAAGACGGTGCTGGTCTCCTCCCACATAACCTCGGAGATCGAACCGTTGTGTGACCGGTTCGGCATACTGCATGAAGGCGTTATCAAGGCATCAGGAACACATGAAGAACTCAGCGAAGGATCCAACGAAACCACAGGAGTAAAAATCCATGTAAAGAACCTGAGGAAAGCAGAGGAAGCCCTCGGAGGATCTCCGGAAGAGATAGAGGACGAAACAAAGATACGTGACGGGGCTGTGATTCTGGAAAATCCTGATCACCGGGAGCAGTTACTCCAGCAGCTACTGGAGACAGAAGCAGGTATAAAATCTGTAGAGCCGAGGAAGGAAACCCTGGAGAAAGCATATCTGAGAATAACAGGTGATGCCTGATCGGAAGCCTCTGGGATGTTGCAGGTAAAGAAGTCAGAGACAGTTTCTCAAGCCGGAAGTTCATCGCCCTGCTGGGACTTTTCACCGTCTTCACGATGGCTTCGGTATACCTAGGATATACCGGGTACCAGCATGAGATGGATGATTTCAGGTCGGGAGACATCTACGGGGAGATACCGGATAAGCCTTCTCTCATGCAGGTCTTCCAGCCGATGGTGCAGCTGAACATGACGGTGATCGCAGGTATACTTGCGATACTGATGGGTTACAGCACCATCTCAGGGGAAAGGGAAAACGAAACCATAGAGATACTGCTTTCGTACCCGATATACAGGGACGAGGTACTCAACGGAAAGTTCATCGGCGGAATGTTTAACATATGTCTGGCACTCCTGATCTCCTTTACCGCGGCGACAGGGCTAGCAGTCTTTCTTAGCGGTGTAATACCTACTTTAGCACAGTTCAGCCGGCTTTCCCTCATCTGGCTTGGAACAGTGATATACATGGGCTTTTTCCTCGGTCTGGGAATGTTTTTCTCCACAGTCTTCAGATCCTCAAGACGGTCACTGGGAGCAAACATCTTCATGCTGCTTCTCTTCCTCTCAACACCGTTTATAGCCGGACTGGCGGCAAACCAGATCTACCAGATGCCGGACGACTCCAGCCCCGGAGTCGGCGGACCAGGAGTCGCCGTGACAAGAGGAGTATCGGGACGTCCACCCAGATACGCGGAAAGCACCGAAAGGGATGAAAAGACTAGGCAGGTGAGGAGAAACCGTGAAAGATTCAAGGACGTAGTTTCCAGGATGTCGCCTGCGACCAGTTACTCTAACTACGTCTCGGAGATGCTGGCACAGAGCTACGACGAGGAAGACGTGAAGCCTACGGTAGGAAGAAGCCTGGCATCTGCGGGAGGATACCTAGTCTTCCTGATAAGCCAGATTGTACTGATTTTCACCTTCTCGTACGCCGCCTTCATGAGACAGGATCTGTAGTGCCGGGACGGAGATTCGAACTCCGGAACCCCTACGGGAACGGATCTTAAGTCCG
>CAKZNU010000167.1 GCA_937132175.1 uncultured euryarchaeote | reverse complement strand
GCAAGGCCTGAGTCAGCAAGCTTTGATCCCGGAAACATCAGGGACGCAAAGGATCAGATCGTTCTCAGGATCGACGACCTGGGAGGCGTAGAGTTCAGTCCTGTGGACTCTTCCGGAGATTCCCAAACGGTCTCGATGCAGCAGGGACGAGGCATCGGATGCTTCCAGATGGAACTCAGCAACATCGGACCTGCGACAGAACGTACCCTTCCCGTCAAGATGACGGCCCTCTACGGATACACCGGCTCCGGGTCCACGCAGGTATCGGTAAGAGGTACAGGAACCGATCCAGGACTTGATACGGAAGACCCCGTAGATGACTCCACACAGGGAGAAGGCGGAGAGCTCTCAGAAGGACCAAACGGAGGACAGACAGACGGAACTTCAGAGGACAGCACACAGGAAGATGAGACTCTGGACGATCCTGATGGATACCAGGGAGACAGGGAAGCATCCACCGGCGGCAGAGACTTCAGCAACTCGGAGGATGAAAGTACAGAGTCTGAAGATCTTGTGATTGATGGTGTTGCGGGCGATCGCTTCTTTGAACCTAGTGAAAACTCCAACCGGTACGGGGTACAGGTCGTGTTCTCGGAGACAGTAGAGACCGATGATATCTTAGACGAGTTTACGGTCCGATCCTCAGGCAGCGAGATAGACATAAGGGCATACGAATGGGCTGATGCTGCTTCAGAGCGTCCTATTCGTCTTTACCTGATACTGGATGAGTCCGATGACGACTTCGAATACGAGGCAGAGGCAACTCTTGAGGTCTCTGACACTATAGAGGCCAGGTACAGCGACAAGACGCTTTCACAGGGAAGCTTCGACTTCCAGATTCCGAGACAAGGAATTAATTGAGCTAAGGGCGTGTAACCTGAGTACCGGGGTCTCCGCCGTTCAGAAACGTCTCCAGGTCTTTGGGACCGAAGATTCTTGCCTCTGTCCCCGATTCCAGTATCTTTCTGATCTTTGCCTTCATGCCTCCGGTAACGTCGGTTCCATCTGTTCCGAGATCCGGGAACTCCTCCATGGATGATACCTTTTCAATTATGTTTCCATCGGAATCGAGTACAGGTCCCGAGGAGCAGAAGCCGGCTCTGATGTCGTACCTCGAGGCTATCTCCAGCAGTATATCGTCCCCGGAGAGAGCCTTAAATCCTTTCTGCGGTGTGATAACTCCGTCTCCGTGTATCACCGGCGTGAAGCCTTCCTGCACCATTGCCTCAAGCTGGCTGAGCCTGAGGTTAATGTCTCCGTCCTGTATAGATGCGAAAGACAGAGGATGTACAGGTAAGGCTTTCAGGTTGTTCTCCCTGAGCCGGTCTATAACTTCCCTGTTGAGGTCTTTTACGGCTCTGTGGGTCTCGAGTACTCCTGTATGGGATCCTTCTGAGATGCCGTGTCTTTTAGCCGGCGGGTGTCCGAAGGATCCGGCTCCATGTACTACTGTACCGCTGTAGTCTTCAGGTATAGTGTCTGTCACGTCTCCGAAGCTTTCGGATAAGGTTTTCTCTCGGGACTTGTCCGTGAGTACGCTTCCCCCGAGCTTGATGACGTACTCCATTATACGTCAGGTACTTCGTCGGTGTCTGCGCCTCTTTCCTTCACCTTTCTGTCATGTGCGTCCTTTATCCTGAAGACGTTTGTGGATCTTGTGCATTCAGGACACTCTATCCACCATGGACGGGATCCTAGCTCGTCCTCTCCCTCGAAGCTGTTTCCACAGTACGGACAGGTCATGTCATAGAAGAAGGTTTCGTTGTCGTATGAAAACATCTTGATATGTCCGTTTTCGTTGCCTTCGTCGTCTTCCAGGTTTCTGTTAGTGGCGTATTCAACCCTGTCAAAGTCCACTTCTCTTTCCATAATGTACAGCTACCGGTTAATCTTTACAAGTGCCTTGTCTATCCGTTCCTCAGAAATCTGAGGACGGATTCAATCCGTTCATCCTGCTTGAGGTCTATACCAAGTTCCGGGAAGCCTTTCTCCCCGTTCAGGGAGTTTTCCGGCTCCAGAACCTCCGCTGCCTCCGGATCTATCTCTATTATTCCCGGGTTCATGCGCCTGAGGAGCCTGAGATCCCAGTCCCTATCCGTCTCTATGACAAGCAGGTTATAGCCTTGAATGGTCGCGATCACCGCCTCCGCAAGCTCCCGATCAGTCTCTATCCTGGCAAGACACGTTCTTTCCCTATCCACAGGTCTGCCACCTACTCCCTCAGTGGTTTCGCCTTCCGCCGAGAAGCTTTCGATACCCGGAACTCTCTCAAGCAAATCCTTCCTCTCATGGTCCAGTCTAGCTAGGACTGTGTCTTCCTCGACTCTGGCTGATTTGAACCTTTGTTCAAGTATCTCCGCCAGCTTCTCCAAATCATCTGACGGATTTATCTCTGCTTTCACAGGTATAGGTACAGCAGGAAGGTTTTTATTCAACGAAAACTGTAAAGAGATGTATGGCACTGTTTGGAGGCGACAGCGAGGAAAACACCGAGGAAGTCAAGCTCGGTCTCATGGATGAGGAATCGGAGAAGGATACGGAGACCGGTTCGAGCGAGTCCAGCTCCGGTTCAGAGCTCGAAAGCGATGTAAAGAGATCAATGGGTCTGGAGACCGGAGAGAAGGGCGGCAGCGATGAGGTCACCTTGGAGGATATACACGAGCAAAACAGGGAGATAAAGAACAAGCTTGATACACTGATTTCTGAGGGATACTAGATGGGATACTACGACAACGTAAAGGATAACGTAAGGAACGACTCAAGCCCGAATTCAGGGGATTCTACGGCCTCAACGGAGTCTTCAGGTAACTTTGAGACCCTGAAACAGGCTGCTGACAAGGATACGGAGGGTGACGACACACCCATAGAGGTGCTTGATGAAGACGGCATCTCAAGGGAAAAGCCCAGGGAGTCAACAGGTCAGAGAAGTGGGGGCGGTACGGATTCCGGAAATCCTCTTCAGGAAGCCGCCGGAGACGGGAATCCAAACACAGGCAACGTTGATACCTCCGGTATTGAGGAAAAGCTGGATACGATTATAGAACAGAATAAGGAGCTTATAGAGATACTGAGGGGTTTCGGGCAGTAACTAGTCCTCTACGACCACCTGGATTCTCTGCCTTCCCGAGTCCTCATCGCTTTCTACGTTTTGCTCTCTCAGATGTAGCTCAAGTTTCATCTCCTTCATGGAGCCTTCTTCCCGGAACTCTATGTTGATGTTGTTCTCCATGTTTGGCTCGATCTCCAGTTCCTCTCTGCCCTTGAAACTCAGTCCTATCTCCCCGTCTCTCAGCTTCTGTGAGAAGTTTTCCATGAAGTTTGCAAGTTCCTCGTTGGAGAATCCAAAGTCCAGCTCTACCTCTTCGCTTGTCATAAAAAAGGAATACGTGTGAAAAGTTTTATTTTTACCCTTTGATGGTTACTCAGAGTCTTCCCTGTCGTCCTGATCATCGTCCTCCATGAGTCTCCGGGACAGGAAGTGATCCTCCTCCTCTAGCTCCCTGACAGACTCCATGGCAAAGACATACGCTACACCTATCATCAGCAGGCCCACGTAGACTGCATTGATGCTGATGTACTGTCTTACAGGGTAGGCAACCGAAAGAACCATCAGGACACCGAGTACGAAGAGAACGTATGAGATAGCTACCTCCATCTTCGTTGTCATCTTCGGAAGACCAAAGATATCTCTGGTGTCATCCTCTGTCGTCTCCATTTTTCAAGTTACCTCCTATCTTAGTTTGTCAGAAGCATGACTTAAAGGTTATGTAGCTTAGAGCTGGTCAGTATCAACTTCGTTGCTCTCCTCCCTGAAGGCAGACGGCAAACTGATATGGTAGACGCCTTCATTCTTAGAGATTATTAGAGGCATCTCGTTCAGAAGACGGGAGATATTAAGCTCGTATACACCTTCATCCTTAACCTTTATCGAGTCAAGATCGAACTCGATCCTGATGTTTTCTCTTCTTTCCTCACCTTCACGGACCATCTCCTGTATATCGGGACGGACCTCAGATCTTTCACGTTTCAGCTCCTCTTCGTCTCTCTGTTCCTCCTCGTTTTCGTACATGAAAAGAGAGCTGCCGCAGTCACATCCATCTACAATCTTTTCTGAGTCGTCCTCGTATACCTCACCGCAGTTCATGCATCTGTGAGGCATCTATTCATCGTCCTCCAGCTTTGCCAGGAAGCTTATCGAGTGTTTCTCCTCTTTCATCTTCTCCATTACCCGGGAGTTTCCTACTATAGTGAGCCCGCTCCTGTAGTCCTGTCCGAGAACGGTATCGAAGACGAAGCTTTTGGCCCGTTCAAGACGGTTATCGGAGGGATCAAGACCCATGAACTCCACACCAGGAAACTCCTCACCCGCCTCCTCCATCGTCTTCTGTATGAACTTTCTCTTCTGTTCTGCACTCCAGCCTTCCTCAAGTACAAGAACAGCGCTTTCTCTAACCTTATCCATTATCTCTTCCATCTTTTCCTCGAAGCTTCGATCCTGCAGCTTCGCCCTCGAGAAAAACTCCACGGTCACTCCTTCATCTGCCATCTAGTTTAACCTTTCCACTATCTCCTGATAAAGCTTGTCGATGTTTTCGCCTTCTTTTGCAGAGATCTCAAGTACCGGGTGCTGTGGGAACGCATCACGTACCCTCTCCGGATCAGAGTCCTCCAGATCAGTCTTGTTAGCCAGAACCAGTATAGGTATGTCCTTGGCCTCAAGATTACCGATAATAGTAACATTTACCTGTGTGTAAGGATCCTCAGTGGAGTCAAAGATGACGAGACAGGCATCTACATCGTCGAGATACTTTACAGCTTCTACTATTCCCTTTGTAGCCTCTTTGGCTCTACCTTTGGCATCATCTTCCTCAATGCCGTGTTCCTTGAAGTCCTTGAAGTCCACGTTTGTCGTTATGCCGGGCATGTCCAGAAGATTCATCTGGATGGACCGGCCGTCCGCCTCGATCTCTACCTTCTCCTTTTTCTCCACGTCCCGTGTCTCGTGTGGAACCTCTGAGACGTTGCTCATCTCTTCGCCGGTCAGATCCTGGGAGATCTGGTTTGCAAGAGTGGACTTTCCGGCGTTTGGCGGGCCATAGATACCTATAGACATATCATCCTCTGTCTTGCCGAAAATATTCGAGAGGATCTTCTTCAGACGTCCTATCATTTTGACACCTTTCAATGGTAAACCAGTTCCCCACCTATAAAAAGCATTCGGAACCGGAGACATCTCCGATACAGGTAAAGGATTTTAATGGTAAGGCATAACTCTCGCACGTGAAGACCGAAAAAGGCATAGCCGCAGTAGTGTACAAGAAAAGCCGGGGCTCCCTCAGAGTCCTGATACTGCACAGAAAGAAAAACTGGGAGGGCTGGGAGCTTCTGAAAGGCCACCTAGAGAACGGAGACTACGAGGAAACCGTCAGGCTCGAGCTGGAGGAAGAGGCCGGCATAGACACCGAAGAAATACAGAAAACACAGGAGCTAGACCATACCGTAGAGTGGAGCTACGAGGGAGAAGAAGGAGAAAAGATCAAAAGAGAGTACAGAGGCTTTCTGGTGAGAGTGGAGCCTGAGACCGGGGTAGACGTGACACAGAACCCTCACGATGAACACGAGTCAGGATTCTTCATGAAGCCGGAAGACGCAGAAGCGTTGCTGACTCACGACAACCAGAAGAAGTTACTCGAAGAGGCTCTGGGCGAGATATCTTAGACTCGAGTCCGATGAATGCCTGCCCATGTTTTTCAAACATGGATGGCCAGCGTTATCTATGACAGAGCCAGATGAAATGCTGGAGGTATACCAGTTCGAGGGATGTCCGTACTGCTCAAAGGTAAGAAAAAAGCTCAGCCAGCTTGGAATAGACTTTATAGCCAGACAGGCTGACAAACAGGAAAGAACACGGGTAAAAGAGGTTTCCGGTCAGAGAAACGTACCTGTACTGAAGGATCCGAACACCGACACAGTCATGCCGGAAAGCGATGACATAGTTGATTACCTGGAAGAACAGTACGGATAGACATACATTTTTTATCTTTAAGTCACAAAAACAGTTGCATGGGTTCCGGGGAGAATG
>CAKZNU010000166.1 GCA_937132175.1 uncultured euryarchaeote | reverse complement strand
TATACCTGATTAATTGACTGACTTACTGACTTCTGATCTGCTGGTTTTACAGAGTTTCTTTTTTCTTTCCTGTGCTCTCTTGGTCTATACCCATATCTTGTCTCATGTCCTTCTGGAGCTCGTGATACTTCTCTTCGTGTTCCTCTTGCTGTGTCTCTCTGTGCCTCTTGATGGTTAATGCCATGTCAAGAATTCTCTCAAGATAGAACTGCTTGCTGTGTTTCCTGGTATTTTTCTTGTCGTCTATATAGTCTGTAAGCTCTTCCCACTTCTCGGAGTCAAGCTTGGCATCTACCCTTGTCTTTTCTTCTGTCATAAAGAAAAAAAGAGATATTAAATCTTATACTTCTGTCTCAGGACTCTGGAGGAGAGTTTAGACGGCTGTCTACATACTTTCTTGGCAGGTCTTTCGTGTCCTCGCTGATGCCGTCCTGGAGCTGCATGCGCTTTCTCCCTGTCATCGCCATCTTCTCGATGTAGAGCTGGTGGTAGGTCTCGTCATTTCTCTCCCTTATTTTCTCGATGTAGCTGTCATGTATGCCTGCCTCTGAGATCTCTTGGATAAGGCCTTCTGCATCAATGTCTTTTCTCTGGCATTGACTCAGGATCTCGGAGAGAAGCTTCCTGGCTATGTAATTGGCATGTTCCTGGTCTTCGAAGTGTTCATCTAATGCCATCACACTGCCACCCATATTCCTTGGTTTTCCAGCTCTTGCGTTATCTCCTCTGCTGTTTTCTCTCTGGCATCCTCGTCCTCTATCTTTTCAACTGAGAGAAGCTCTCCGATCAAAGCCTTCAGGTTCTGAGTCCTCTTATCCTCAAGGTCTTCATCCAGGCTCATGGTTCTGAGTCCTCTCTTACAGCTTCCGTAAAGGTCTGTCCTTGTTCTGAAAGAGTCTCTGGGTTTTCTGCTGATTCGGCAGCATCCTCTTTAGTTTCCGTGCCCCTGTTTTCTTTGGGGCTTGAGGTATCGCCTTGCATGGTGTGTTGCCTCAAGTCCTACTTACTTTTTGTCGTTTTTAAAACCATTTCCGTTATCCTGTGTAGGCATCCGTATAGCTGTACAAATCTGTTACAGGAAAATATCTTATGATCATGTGTAACACCTGTTTTTTGTCTTGCACAGTATCTCGGATTTGTTTACCTGAGTAATGGTCTTGTCTCAAGTCCGGAGAAGATTTGGTCTTGGTCAAAGTCTTCGTCTGCCTGGACGTTGAAGACTGCTGCGGAAAGGCTTGGTGCAAAGCCTGCCTGATCCTGTACATCGGAGGCTTCGTCCTCGAAGAACGGGAAAAGGTTCTCTTCATCTTCTCTCTCGGTCTCTGGCAGGCCTTGCGTCCTTCCTGGTCCATCCCTTGCCCTGAACCTGCCTCCTTGATTCTTCATCCCTGTCTCTGGCAGGAAAGATGACTCCGTAAAGCTCGAAGCCTCCTGCTGGGGCCGACCAAACAGCGGTGGTGTATTCGTTTCCTCCTCTGGCCTTGATCTCTGCCTGTTATCCTGTCCTGTATCAGGCAAGAAATCTTGTGCCTGGTCTAATCCGGCATCCGGTACTATACCTGTACCTGTACCCTGTCTTGCTCCTGAAAGAATACCGGCTCCGATTGAAGGCACACCCTGTATGTTGAAGCCAGGATCAAAGGTCTCCGTCTGCCTGTCCTGCCTCCGGGGTTCCTGCCTATCAAGGCTTTCAGTAAACTGTACCTGGTTGTCTCCTACATCCTGTCTGCGGTCATCTCCGCCTATCCTGCGCCTGCTGTCCGCATCGGTATCAGGCTGTCGTGGTTTCTGTTTCTGTACAAGCTGTGCCTGTCCTTTCCTGCTGTTTGACAGTATAGATGAGTCCTCCCCGAAGTCCTGTACGTCAAACTGTGCCTGCTGTCTTGTATCCTGTCTTGATCTCTCTATCAGAAGCTTGAGAGCCTCCGTCCGGCTCTGTGTCGGAGTTATGTCCGTGGTTCCGCCTTCGGGCGTGAACGTCACCGGATCCACGCCTTCGAGCTCCCTGGGATCAAGCACCTCTTTTCGCTCAGGAGTCTTCTGCGGTGTATCTCCTGTTAAAATATCCTGGAACTCCGGGGTTTCCGGCCTGAAAGGTTCTCCCCGTACTCCGGTTTCCGGGGCAGGAGTTCTCTCTGTATCTCTACCTATGCTTTCAGGATCTGAAGGATCTGTTATGGCATCCTCGTCTTCATCTCCAAACAGTTTACCGATGTTTTCCTGTCTTGTATCTGTCCCTGTATCGGTATCTGTCTGTACAGGCGTGGTGGGCCTGCTGTCTGTATCCGGTGCAAGCCTGCCAAGACGTGGTGCCAGGCCTATACCTCCTGTTACTGCTGCTGCCCCGAGGCTGCCTATGGCTGATACCTGACGTACCTTATCTAGGTCTGTTCCTTGTCCTCCTGTAAGATCCTCTCCGATCTCCTGTATAGCTTCCTCGGTTGTTTCTCTTGGACGGTCCACAAGCTCGAAGGCTCCTGCTGGGGCGTTGACGAATCCCTGTCCGAAGCTTGCACCTGCTGCCGAAACTA
>CAKZNU010000165.1 GCA_937132175.1 uncultured euryarchaeote | reverse complement strand
CTCTCAGACTATCTTCCATATCTTCAAGTCTTTCCTCCAGATCACTCTGTTCCATCGTTAAGCTCTCTAACCGAGCAATTAAGTCTCCAAAATCGATAAGACAACTTTTTATATTGAACGATGTGTTATAACTCATGGATAAAACACAGGAGAAGTTAGAAGAGGAGACGGAGAAGTGGCTTGAGAAGCTTGGTGAGGAGCTTGAAGGTCTTGACAGGGATGTGGATCAGATGGAAAACGTCTTGGCGTACCGGGATGATACCCGGCATTTCCTGGATGAGGGGGATTACGTCCGGGCCTGGGAGTCAGTTATCTATGCCTGGGGAATCCTTGAGACCTTACAAAGGCTGGGAAAGTTTGAATCAGAGTGACTCCAGGTTCTCTCTTTCAACGTGGCTTTTCTCCCCGACTATGATGATCGTATGCGGTGTTTCACCCTCCGGTTTCAGAGACCGGAGATCACAACAGGAGATGCTCTGGTTTTCATTGTTTGCTCTTTCGAGAAGTACCGCTTCTCTGTCCTGTAGCTCCGGCTCCATCTCGATAAGCTTCTGTGCTGCCTCCCCGGCATCGTAGTCTATATCCAGCAGTACAGGTGTATGCAGACCTGCGGAGAGGTTTTTCTTAATGTACCTAGTTATGGACTCCGGCCGTGAGTTCTCGGGCAAGGTAACTACCCTGCCCATCTTGTAGATGTTTAATCCGGTCTCGGCCAGGGAAGTCAGTATCGACGGCGCATGCACTACCCGCGTTTCTATGCCTCTTTCCTCCGCTCTTTTCTTGATGTCGAAGTGTGTGGTAGCTGTCAAGGGATCTCCGGAGACCAGGAAAGCCGTCTCTTTTTCTTCTGCAGCCTCCATCACCGCGTCCTGTCTTTCGACCTCGCTGCGGGAAAGTCTCCTTATCTCTCCGAACCTTTCCTCCAGCCTCTCTATGTCCACTGTCTCGGTGTTTGTATAGAACTCGACGAAGATTTTCTCCGCGGCCTGAAGAGAGTTTTCCGCCTTCTCCGTTATCTCTCCGTCGTCCAGGCCGAGGCCCACTATGTGTAACATGAACTCTTGAAGAGATCCCGGACTTTAACTATCTTCAGGTCCATTCCCCAGCTGTGAACAGAGAAAAGCTTTATGAGAAGGTGAGAGAGATCTTCGAGTCACAGGGATTCCGGTTTCGGGAGGCTGAAGACGGCTTCAGGGCGGAAAAGGGAGAGGACTCACTGAAGCTGAAGATATTTTCCTCTGAGAACTCAGGCATCGAAGAGATACAGGAGAAGATAACGGATGAGGATACCGTCTTCGTCGACGAGGCTCTCTCGGACGCAGAAAACGTTCTGGACACGGATGTCTCGGTTCTCAAGTCCGAGAAAGAAGGAAGCTACGATGTCCCAAGCTACGAGCGAATCGGAGATATAGTCGTTGTAAGCGAGCTTGTAAACCAGGACGAGGAAGAAGCCGTAGAGGCGATCCTCGAGCACAACCCGGGCATAGACTCTGTGCTCCTAAAGGAGGATCAGGTTAGCGGAGAGTTCCGTATCGGCGGATACAGAAATCTCTACGGAGACAAGACGGAGACCGTTCACCGGGAGCATGGATGCCGCATCAAGGTAGATCCCACGGAGATGTTTTTCTCGGAGAGAGAAGGAACCGAGAGAAAGAGAGCCTTCGAATCCGTGGATGAAGGAGACGAGGTCCTGGTGATGTTTGCAGGAGCAGCACCTTTCCCGGTAACGATAGCTGTAAACGCAGATCCGGAGAGAGTAGTCGGCGTAGAGAAAAATCCCGAGGCTGTAAGGTATGCGCGTGAAAACGTCGAGTTGAACGACGTGGAGGATGAGGTAGAGATCATACAGGGAGACGTAGCGGAGGTATGTCCGGAGCTCGGAGAGTTTGACAGGGTGCTGACGCCGTCACCAACACATGCTCTGCAGTTTCTGGAGGAAGCCATCGAGTGCACTGCTGCAGGAGGTTTGCTAACGGTTTACAGCATCCAGGAAAAGGAAAGTCCTTACGAAAACGTTGAGTCTACTGTCCAGGAAAAATCCGGTGACTCCGGCTTTGAGATTCTTGATGAGAGGATTGTATCGGATTTTTCACCCTCGAAGAGAAAGGTCGCGGTCGATGCCCGGAGAAAAACATAATCCGTTTAAACAAAGAGATCAAACACTACCGTATGAAGACCAAAGCTATCTCGGCTCTGATCCTGGTACTCCTGGCTCCGGCAGCTGCCGAGGTAACGGTTGACGTCTCATCCGAGGACGGAGACGATCTGGACGGTTTTGACATCTCCGTCACCGGAGAAGACACAGACATCTTCAGACAGGATGTAGACGAGGCAGAGCTTGACCTTGAGGAAGGAGAGTACGACATAGAGATATCCAGAAGAAACTACAGAACCATCGACAGAACAGTGTTTGTAAACGAAGACGGTTCAGAGGCGTCCTACAGGTTCACAATGGAGCTTCTGGATGATAGGTTCTACGAGATAGATGCGGAGACCGCAGACGGCAGAGACCTTGACGGACTGAACATCACCGTCCAGGGACAGGACACGGACAGGTTCCTGGAAAACGTAAACCGTGCACAGCTCACCCTTGAGGAAGGAGAGTACGATATCGTTGTATCAAAAGAAGGCTACAGGACATCCGTAAGAGAGATAGATATAGAGGATGACGCCGATGGAACCGTTATAGAGCTTGAACCCCGCAACGAAATAGATCTTGTCGGAGTTGATGGACCTCAGGCAGTATGCAGAGGTGCCTCTGGAGCCTTCGAGACAGAGGTCAGGAACAGAGACTCCGTGCCACGGGTGGTAAGTCTCTCAGCCTCCAAGGACGGCTCCGTGCTTGTGGGAAAAGGCTTCACGGTGGAACCTGGGGAGACGGCCACCTACAGATTCCGGTTCACCGGACTCGAGGCATCAGGAACGGTAACGGTGAGAACCAGATTAACCGACTCAGAGCCTGTAACTGCCGAGATAGACGTTGTTGACTGTGAGTCTTTCGGCACAAACCTTATAAACAATATAGAGTTTTCCACCTACAGTAGATCATCCGGAGGATCGGCATACTCCGGTGAAGCCTTCCGCATCAAGGGCTTTGCTGATGGAAACGCCGGACGCTCAACCCTCGAGCTTCTGGTAGAAGGAGAGAAAAGAGGAGAGATAAACACGGAGAGAGACGGATACTTCGAGGAGTTCATCAGGATAGAGGAAACCGGAGAACAGGAGATCAAGATACGTAAAAACAGCATAGATGCCTCAAGAACTGTTGAGGTTCTGCCTTCTCCAGAGATAGAGAGGCTTGACGCACCAGGGAGAGTCTTCGCCGGAGAAAGGTTTTCGATATGTGCGGAGATAGACTCGGAAACGGACGTAGAGGCCGTCCTTCTTCAGGGTACAGAGGTTATAGAGAGGAAAAACAGCCTGGGATTCAACACCGTCTGCTTTGATACACGGACGAAGAAACCGGGTCAAAAGACATACACCGTCAGAACCTTGACCTACGGGGGAAGTGACTCCTCAGAGACCTCTGTAGACATACTTCCGGAGGGTAATCAGACGGACGTGTTCCCACAGTCTGTCACCGTATACAGGGGAGAGCCCGGCCTTGTACGGGTGCAACTCTACAATACCGGTGACTCCGAGAAAGAGTACACTGTCCGGATGGAAGATCCTGAAGGAATATTTGAGGACTCTGACAGAGAAACGGCTCTGAAGAGAGGAGAGAAAAATAGTCTTTACTTCTACATAGATTCAGAGGATACAGGCACGAAGAGACCGATGCTGGAGGTAAAACGTGGCTCCGAGGAGATTTACTCAAGACAGCTTACCGTGACCAGCGTGAGACAGGACTCGGAGCCCGGTCTGGTTGGCTTACTGGGCCGGTACCTCGAAGCCTTACTTCTCCCTTAGAAGTATTACACCGGCCAGCGAGACCGCAACCAGAAGAGATACCAGGAGAGTACTCAGATCCCCGGAGACACCGTCAAGGCTGAAGCTACCTCCGGAAGAAGTCGTGTTACTCTCGTCCCCGCCATCCGTCTCTCCGAATCCAAGGCTTACTGTTTCGGATCTCGAGATATCTCCTTCACCGTCTGCGGTAGCTGTAATCCGGAACTCTCCAGAGGTCTTGTTGTACGGGATACCCGCATAGATATAGGATGAGCCGGACTCACCGGCCTCAAGGAAGACCTCGGAAGGCCTGACAGAGACCCATCTGGGTCCTTCCGTCGAGACCCTGTAGCTGTTGAACCTGTCACCGGTGTTAGAGAGGTTTATACGGTAAAGTACGCTTTTCTCACCCTCGGCGTTCCTGGATGCCGGCTCGACATCCATCTCGAGGTCATAGCAGTTTGCGACCTGAAGAGTCTGTGAGGTCTCGACGGCCGGAGAATCAAGTCTCTGTGCTGTAGCTGTTGCACTCAGGGTTCTCTCGGAGTCCTCCATGCCGGAGGTATTGAGGTCTACATCAATCCTGCGTGTCTCACCGGGTTCAAGAGTAAAGTTCGATACATCAGGATCTCCAAGAGTTGTATCCAGCCTGTATGTTTCACGTGCCGCTCCGTTGTTCTCAACCTCCAGACGCCTCTCGTAGCTAGAGTCCTCACATAGCTCGGTAGGTCCGTCTCCGAACGTAACCGAAGCGTTTTGCCCGTTGAAGACCTCTACATCGACCTCGGAGCTTGAAAGGGATCTGCCCTCAGCAGTGAGTCCGACCGTGCGAGAGCCGGTCTCGGAAGGCTGAAACTCAACCCTTACATCTTCCGTCTCACCTGGAGAAAGAGTTACCGATGAACTCTGTACGGTTCCACCTGTTGCAGAAAGATTGAAACTATCCTCTCTTGTACCCGTATTCTCCAGGTTGAATGCAACATCTGAATCCGTCAGCGCAGGCACCCGAGGTTCCTCCACCGCAGAAGCCTCAGACTCGTAACAGCTTTCAGCCACAAATACCCCCGAAACCGTAGAGGATGCATAGCTTGAGGCAGAAGAGACCTCTACGTTGTAGGACCTGTCCTCTAGAGCTGTAGCAGAAGACCTCGTTATCTCTACTGTAGTGGATTCGCCTGCTTCAAGCTCGACGGCACCCTTCTCTGGCGTGCCAGGAGAGGCCGAGATCCTGAACCTCTCAGACTGTGTACCTGTATTCTCCATATCCAGATTGTAGATGGCTTCCTCACCTCTACAGACTGCTCCCGGAGACTCCAGATCAGCCTCTATCCCGTGTTGCTTAATGATTTCAACAGAAGCAATACCGCTGTAGACTTCTTCGGAAGCCTTCGACTCCGCATCAACCCTGAGATCATACTCTCCGCCGTCACGGTCAACATCAGGATTGAACCATACCTGAACCGTCTCACTTTCTCCTGGACTCAAGGTTCTGGACTCCGGAATCCTTGAAGGCGCAACCGTTGCCTCGCCTGGTGCAGAGGTAGAGATACTGTAAACATCATCAACCGGACCATCGTTCCTCACCGTGACCTCGAAGGAGGTATAGTTGTTCGCAAGTACCGAGGAATCATCCGGAAATACCTCAACAGAGGCCGGACGTGCAGAAACTGAGGCAATAGAGACCAAAAGAGTACATACCGTAAACACATCTCGCTTTCTCATAGTGTCACCTAAACACGACAAACTCGATGAAACTTGTATAAGCAGATGGAAGTTTTCGTTATACCGCGATGAAAAACCGATCAGCCTTTTAAGGACAAGATGTCTTTTGAGTGTCCAAACTAACTGTCAAATGATCTATTACCTTTTGTTGATCCTCAGTGTTTAACGTAATATTGTAGTACCCTGAAAAGTCCGAGCCACCTTCAGGACCAGGAACAAAACATTTTTCATTGGCTCGACACCGATTTTCGGGCTCTGGCTCCTCAGCAAATGATCCATCTACACACTTGTAAGCATTGACCTTTTTCCCATATAGATCCGGACTGTCGTATCCGTCAATCCATTTAAAGAACAGTCCATTGTCGCCTAAGCCTGAGTCCGTGGATATATCATTTGGCTCCGAAGTCGGCCTAGAAACATAGTTGTACTCCTTGCTGAAGTACTTGCCGGTCTTTGTCTCTAGACCTACCGTAAAGTTATACTCTCCAAGCTTTTGAGGTGTAAAATCAAACTGGAGCCTACAGTACCCTGATGACTTGGCTGAACATCTCTTGCTAGAGATCTCAGTCTTCCCGGAGTTTTCCTGCGGGTTAAGCTCGTATGAAACGTTCATCTTTGCCAGATCAAACTGGTCAAGGGAGTCAGTAACTTTATACTTGATAGTAGATTCTTCACCTCTAACAAGGTTTAGATTATCAGGCCTTGTTCTCTGGAACTCGACGTCACGCCCTCCAACCACCGAGATGTCCTCCATTATAAGTCTCAGGCCGTTCCCGAAGCCTGCACCCCCATCATACTGTATATCCCCTGGAGTAGGGAAGACACCTACATTGATATTGATATCGTCTCCCGATATCCTTGAGAGATCAAGGGTAAGAGAGTATTTCTTACCGGTCTGGTCTATGGAGTTTGACAGATCAACATCAGACATAGAATTGAGGTCTACCGTTGAGTTCAGATCCGAATCCGTAACTATTCCAAACTCATTGGCCTTTTCATCACCTGATTCGCTGTCTACCCTGAGCCTGTACTCAAGCTTCAGTAAACCATCTTCATCGCCGAAGTACTCCTTTTGCAGGAAGGCTCCACCGTAGAGGTAGCTGTTGCCCGTATCAATAACAACGTTGTCAAACTCATCCTTGACAAACGCAAGCTTCTCTGTTGAGCCACTCTGGTAGTCGGGTTCATCCCAGTCCTCGTCAAGAGCCGGCTCCCAATCACCTCCATAGTCGCCGTCTATACCTGAAAACTCCAGATCAACAGGATTCGGGGGCTGTCCAACACCTACATCCACCTCTTGGGTTGTCTCTACATCCGCACCATCTCCGGCCACAGCTTTTGCTCTGAGTGTGGTTGTTCCTGGAGAGTTGAACGGGAACTTGAAACCGTTGTTAATAGTAAAGCTGCATTTATATGGATCTGAGTCTTCACAAGTTTGTTCTCTTACCTGGCTGAACGAATCGATATACTCTGGACGATACTCCAAGGATAGGTCTCCGTATCCGATACTGTCAGGTGCGTCTCTTCCTCTACTATCATCTGCGGATACTGTGAACTTCGGAGTATCTCTGGATTTAACGGAATCAGGTAGCCCATCGAATGCAACAGAGAGATCCGGGTCTCCATCATCGTTCCTGTCTTGATTTTCATCAACGAATTCATATTCAGTTTCCGGATA
The DNA here is from genome assembly GCA_937132175.1 of uncultured euryarchaeote. GTDB lineage: Archaea > Nanohalarchaeota > Nanosalinia > Nanosalinales > Nanosalinaceae > Nanosalina. The sequence continues at coordinate 125 of CAKZNU010000165.1, read as the reverse complement.
CTCATTAATGAGGTTGTTCAGGGCCTGCTTCTCATCACTATTCTCATCTTTTTGGATATCACCACAGTCTGCCACTGTCGGGACATCATCGATCCAGCAACCGATCAGCTCAAGCAATCCAACAC
>CAKZNU010000164.1 GCA_937132175.1 uncultured euryarchaeote | reverse complement strand
TGGAACTGAAGATGCTGCCGAGGATCCGGAATCGAGAATCTGGAACAGGGTGCGCGCCACTTACCCGTCCTTCGAGTTTATGATCGCCGAACAGATCGATGTCTCGGAACCAAGCCGTACATCGGCCAGCAATACTGAAATAGGACCTTGACTTATTCCTCGACCTTCAGATCTCCCGTTGAGTGAGCATCTATCACACGGCTTGCAAGATCCGAGCTCTTTGTCAGGGAGATTTCTCCTGTCTTTCCGACTGTTGCGGAAAATAGGAACTCTCCTCCAGCGGTTATATCGAGGTCCTGTCCGGAGTAATCTGTTCCGACGTCCAGCACCACTGATCCTCCCCGTTCCTCGAGGCTGTAATCAACTCTTTCTCCGGAGGATGCGTTTCTTGGCTCCACGGTTATGCTGAGTCCGAGTTCTTCCTCCAGCCTGTCGATGTTTTCTCCGTTCCTGCCGATTATATGCGGTATCTCATCCTCCGAAACCCTAACTTCTACATGATCCTTGCTTATGAACTCTATCTTCGGGTTCTTCACGTACTCCCTCAGCTTGTACTCTATCTGTTCCCTGGCAAGGGCTTCTGTACCTGTTTCCATCGACGAGGTTTCCTGGCTTGGTACCACCACGGTCTCTTCTCCGTAGGTATAGATCTCGTATACCGGCTCATCACTTTCGAACTCCACGACCTCGATAACGGGTCTGGCCAGGTCTTCCTCGGTCATGCCCTCAGGCACCTTAACCGTAAGCCTTAAGCTGTAAACCTTTGAGATCTCTGCGTCCTCAATATGTATTACGGTGTCACAGACCTGTGGGATCATCCCCAGCTCTACACGTCCTATCAGCCTCTGTACCGCGTCGACGGCCTCGGATGCGTGTACAATACCTATCATTCCGACCCCGGCCATCCTCATGTCGGAGAATACCTCGAAGTCTCCTGTCTTTCTTACCTCGTCGAAGACTGTAAAGTCCGGTCTCGCCAGCAACAGAAAGTCTCCTGTACTCTCCATGGAGCCTTCAAGCTCTGCGTACTGGGTGATACCTGCATCAACGTCCAGGTCTCTGGGCTTTTCCATGGTCTTTACAACCTCGTCTTCTTCCTCGTAGTACTCGGCCAGTGCCTGTGCAAAGGTTGATTTTCCGTGCCCGGGTGCGCCCGCTATGAGTATGCCTTCTGCGTCCTCTCTCAGACGCCTCAGAAGAGACTCACTCATTGAGTAGTCATCCAGGGACACCTTTGCAACCGGTCTCACGGCTGTTATCTCCGGTGCCTTGGAGAAAGGTGGTCGTGTAATCGCTATCCTGTACCTCCCGATCTGTATCACTGTGGCGCCTTCCTTCTCCATCTCCATAAGACCTTCATCAGAGGACTCTGCCTCTCCCAACGTACTGGATATTAATCTATCCAGGTCCCCTGGTTCAAGTCTTTCCTCTCCGATCTCCTGAAGCTCGAACTCGCCCGGAAGGCCACGTTTAGCTTTCGGGAGATCTCCCTGCTTGAGATGCACACTCATGGTTTTTTCGTCGAAAAACTCCTCCAGCTCGAAGCTTGTTTCGTTCTCGGTCTCGAAGAACCTGTACTCTATGCCTTTTGCGTCAGCGATCTCCGCCTGAACCCTGTCAGCCGTAAACAGCACTGCGTTACGTTCCTCTGCAATATCACGTATCAGGGCATCGATTCTGCCGGAGTTTGCAAGCTCTATCTCCTCCATCGTCGGCTTTCTGGCTCCGAACTCCAGATCAAAGCCTCTCTCCTCTGAAAGCTCTCTGATTCTTTTGATCTCATCTATTCCTTTGTATCCAATCTCTTTCCCCGAGTTTGCCTGGTTCTCCAGCTCATCCACGACAAACTCCGGTATAAAAACGTCTTCATCCGTATCTTCGAGGTGCGTTGAAAGCTCTCCGTCTATAATTATAGATGTATCGGGAACAACTGTATCTGTCATCTTCTCATTTAATCGATAATGTCAAGATTTCAAATACCTGGCTCAAGTCTCCATATACCTATCTACAAGTTCCTCATCCGCAAACTTCGAGACAAACTCGCTTGGACCCGGAATACCGACGTTCTCTATACCTCTTTCATCTAGCTGGCGCATGGTTTCGGCCTTCATCTCCGCCGCCGTAGAAAGACGATCATAATGCGTCTGCACAAGATCATACAGTGCATCGCCGTAAGGAGTGATTTCCCTGTCCTTCTTGCCGTCGATAAGCCTGAGGCTCGCTGTTTCCCCTTGCTCTTGATCTCCGTACTCGCCGTTCCACCTATCGAACCAGTTACTACCCACTTATGGATTCTACGTAACCCACAGATTTACCTAGACAGAAGCAGATACTCCGTTAGTCCCCTCTGGTAATAAATATTGGGGTACATACGGCGTTATGCCGCATGCATGGCCCCCTGGAGACGACGATACAGATGCTAACCAAGATAGGGAAGAAGACTCCGAGCAGCCAGAGTTTACGGTTGAAGAGTGTATAGAGGCTCTGGAGGAAATTAGAAAGGAGGATCCATCTGTCAAGGAGGATACTGCCGAGAGACTGCTGGAGACAAGCGGTATCGATGTAATGTACAGAGACAGAACGTACAAAGCGGTTGATCCTGCTGGAGGCGTCTCATCATCGTCTCAAGGTGATCCGAAACGACCTGATAAACTTGAGAAGCTGAGGTTTCTTAAACAGGAGACTGATTACTTTGAGAGGGCTCAGGTAAATGACACTCCTCTGGTAAGCCATAAAGATCAGTATGAACTCTTGGAGACCGCGGTCAGAAATATTGACACGCACAGTGTCGATGTGAATGGAGTTGAGCACGAGCAGACCACGTTCGGCAGTATACTCCAGTATCTGGATAAGGAAGAAGGGAGAGAGAAAGCAAAGGAAGTCGCTAAAGAGGGCGAGAGCTTCTCTAAAGCAGGACTTTTCGGGTCACCAAATCTTGGGAGTATTCGTGTAGGCAGCAGGCTATTCGACGAACATCTGGATCGTTACCTTAATAATCCTAAGGAGTTCCCCCCGGAGACGGGCGAACAAGATCGTGATTCCTGGGGGTCTGGCGGAGTTAATGATTATGACAAGGTTGAAGAGGCGGTTAAGGCTGAAGTCAACTTCCGAACCGATTATATTTCTTCAAAAGATTCAGATGATACGCCCTCGGATGACGGCTCAAAGTACCTACTCTAAGTGATAGATTCTCGGTGTTTGATGCCTTTCCACATCCGAGGGTATAAAAACCACGGGGAATACTATGTTAGATACAGGTACCACATATGGGGGAGGGGGCAAAGATTCTCCCTATATATCGGTTCAGCGTCCTGTACAGAGGTTGATAACGTGAGATGTATACACTGCGGTGAGAAAGGCACGAGTGTCGTCGATACGAGGGTATCCGACGACCAAGTGAGGAGGAGACGTGAATGTCCCAAATGTGAGAGACGGTTTACGACATACGAGACCGCGGAAAGCCTCAACCTGAGGGTTGTGAAACGTGACGGTGAAGAGGTTGACTTCGACGAGGAGAAGGTTCGTTCCGGAATCCAAAACGCTGCCAAGAATACCTCGATGACGGAGGACGAGATCGAGGAAATCGTTGAAGAAGTCAAGGACGAGATCAGGCAAAGAAGAAAGGTCGAGGCCAGAGAGATCGGCAGCCACGTCCTGGATGCGTTACAGGAGAGGAACGAAGTTGCATACATCAGGTTTGCCTCTGTATACGAGTCCTTCGAGGACGCAGAGTCCTTCAAGAAGGAGGTAAAGGAGCTGAACAGTACCTAAAGCTTACAGTTTTTCAACCAGTAGATGATACCATGGAAAACGACATCAAACAGAAAGCAGAGTTCAAGCTACCGGTCAAACGCACAACAGGTGAGACCGTTGAGGAACGGCTCACCGAAAACGCACACGACAGAATTCTTCCGTCCAGATACCTTATCAAGGACGAAGACGGCGAGGTCATAGAGACACCTAAGGAGATGTTCGAACGTGTCGCAAAGAACGTGGCACAGCCCGAAAAAGAGTACGACGACCACGGCTACGAGGAGTCCTGGCAGGAGTTCTTCGAGCTGATGACACATCAGAAGTTTATGCCGAACTCTCCGACCCTGATGAACGCAGGGGCAGACCTACAGCAGCTCTCGGCATGCTTCGTCGTACATCCTGAAGACGACATGGACTCGATCTTTGGAAAGGTACACGACGCCGCAAGAATCTTCCAGTCCGGAGGAGGAATGGGTTATCCCTTCCATCTGATGCGTCCGAAGGGAGACAGAGTCTCATCTACAGGAGGAATTGCTTCAGGACCACTGAGCTTCCAGAAAGTATTCGATACCACCTGTGGAACCATAAAGCAGGGAGGTAAACGCCGTGGCGCACAGATGGGAATCATGAAGATCGATCACCCGGATGTACTGCGGTTCATAGTCTCCAAGAGGAAGGAAGGAGAGCTCTCGAACTTCAACATCTCAGTCGGACTCACGGAAGACTTCATGGAGGCCGTCAAGAACGACGAGGAGTATACATTGACTAATCCCCGTACAGGAGAGCCTTTCGAGGTCTCGGAGAAGACCGCAGAGTTCTACAACAGGGACGAGGAATGGTATCCTGAAGCCGCTGGTTCAGATCAGGGCAAGGACGATAACTTCTGGCGTGATCACGCCGCGTCCTTCGGCGACGAGATCGAGGACTTCGACATCGACCTCGAACCTGGCGAAGACATGACCCTTCCAGCAAGATTCATCTGGGAGACACTTATCGACGGTGCATGGAGAAACGGCGAACCAGGTCTTTTCATGTACGACGAGACCAACGACAAACACTCCTTCGACGTCGAGAAGCATCCAGAGCACCGTATTGAAGCCACCAACCCATGTGGGGAACAGCCTCTGGAAAACTACGAGGCATGTAACCTTGGACACATCAACCTGTCCCTGATGGTGGAAGACCAGGGAGACGGCACCGCACTCTCCTTCCCAGAGTGGAAGGCAGAGAACCAAGACAGGTACGACTTCGAGGACCAAGCAGACCTGAACGCAGCCATGCAGGAGTACCTGCATGAAGCACTGGACATGGAAGAGTTCGAACGCGTCGCGAAGGTTGGAACACGGTTCCTTGACAACGTCGTGACGATGTCCGACTTCCCTCTTGACGAGATCGAGGACATGGTCTCCTCGATGAGAAAGGTCGGGCTCGGACTTATGGGCTATGCACAGATGCTGATCCAGCTTGGAATCCGTTACGGCAGCGACGAATCGGTTGCAGCTGCCAAGGAAATCCAGAGGATCATCACAGGCTTCAGCATCGAGGAAAGCCACAGACTCGCAGAGGTAAGAGGCGAGTTCGAGAAGTGGGATGAATCCAAGTGGGCAAACCCAACCGAGTACGAGGAATGGTTCCGTGACTACACAGGAGGCCTCGATCCTGAAAACTACGAGGACGGCCTGAAACTCAGGAACCACAACACGACAACCATCGCACCAACAGGCACGACATCCATGATCGGTAACACATCCGGAGGATGCGAGCCGATCTACTCACTGGCTTACTTCAAGAACGTCGCAAAGGACATCCAGGGAGAAGACATGCTTGTGGAGTTTGACGACTACTTCATCAAAGCACTGG
>CAKZNU010000163.1 GCA_937132175.1 uncultured euryarchaeote | reverse complement strand
GCCGGAACAAGACTGGACCCTGGCTCGGACGGGAAAATAGTGGTCAAGTAGCCTCTATACCCTGTACAGGCCCTCTGTACCCGTTGGCTCTAGGTACTTTTGCGGACTACCGCCGTCCGGAGCTACCACAAGTGTTCCTTCATCTGCTGTCCCCGATATCTTCTCAATGTACTCCTCGGCCATTGGGTCTCTCTTCGGAAAGTTAGCGTATACCACGTCAAATACCTCTATACCTACCTGAGGATCAGCGGCATCACCCTGCAGGAAGTAGGCGTCAGAGCGCCCGTAGATACCATCGTCTATGCATTTTTCCTTTACGGCTCTAGATGTCTCTACAAGCTCTGGCTCTATCTCAATTCCCAGAGCAGTCTCAGAACCTGGCTGTAAAGCTATGTTATGGGTCCAGCCTCCAGGACCGGATCCCAGCTCCAGAGATCTGTACCCGTCATCAAGAAGATCATCTACCTCCTCTGCAATCTCTCTCAGCTGAGGCGTACGGTGGAAAGAGGTATGCCATACAGAACGGGAATCCAGCACAGATATCTCATCCGAGTACCCTGGTCCCTCTTCTGTTAAGACATCATCTATCAGCCGTTCCAGTCTGTACTCTTTTTTGGTATCTACAGCTTTTGGTACTGTATTCATGTCTGACCATGATTACGTAAACCACATGGAGAGTTATAATCCTGTTTCACGAATCCTGAGTAACTCTGCCTCGGACCCTTTAAAATTTTTATTCATGTAAACAAAAACATACCAAGGTGGATTCGAAAATGAGTAAGATAATCGGCATAGATCTGGGAACGACACGCAGCGCGATGGCACAGATACACGACGGAGAGCCACAGATAATCGAAAACAGGGAAGGCGAAAGGGTCACTCCCTCGGTGGTAGGTTTCGACGACGGCGAGCGTCTTGTGGGAAAGCCTGCGAAAAACCAGCTTCTGACAAACGAAGAGAATACCGTAAAATCGATCAAGAGGCGTATGGGCGAAGACTATGAGGTAG
>CAKZNU010000162.1 GCA_937132175.1 uncultured euryarchaeote | reverse complement strand
ATTCGGTGAGCTTGCTGTAGTTGTGCTTGACTGCATGTATGGCGGCCTTTTGCTCGTTATCTGGTTCCTCGATGTCTGGGTACATGTCGAAAATGACTATCCTGTCTTCATGCATTCTTGTCTTGATCATGAGATCTCTCAGCGAATCTGTCTCTGAAGGAAACTTCTCCAGCAGGTCTCCGAGGCCTTTCCATGACTCCCAGAAGTCTGTGAAACTGGAAAAGGCTCTCAGGGCTGCTTCCTCACTGTAGGATCCTGATGAACCGTGATCTGCTTCATGTGCGTAGGCATGAAACTCCATGAGTTTATCGTACATCCGGTCTATGGATTTCTGAAACTTTTTGTACTGCTCTAGGTCGTATTCAGGGCTGCCGTATCCTTGCACAGAATCACTCATCGGGATCGTACTTCTTGAAGGCTTCTGCGACCAGCAGCGGGAAGACCAGTGTAGCTTCTGCCTCGACCTGTGTGTAGTTTTTGGTTTCGTCCTTGATCTTTCCCCATGAGACTGCTTCCTTTGGCGGGGCGCCTGAAAGCGAGCCGTCTCCCTCCATGCCTGTGGAGATATAAACTGCGTAGTCGGTGCCTCCTCGGAACAGGTTTGACATGATCGCCTGGTGTTTCGGAACCCCGTCCCCTACCGCTATAATAGCAGTTTTCTCTGCTTCTATGGACTCGTGGATAAGGGAGTCCCAGTCATCAAGTATCTCTATACCGATCTCCGGGTCCTCCTCCTGTCTGTAGTAAAACATGAAGTCCCCGATCTCGGCATCGATCATCGCCGGACAGTAGATCGGGATGTCGTTTCTGTAGGCATTACAGGTCACCGAGTCCGACCCATCAAGATCTCCGTCTTGGTCTACAGCCTCTCCAAGGGCTGAAGCAAGCTCCGAAGGAGTTCTGACCTTCTCCTCGGAGAAAAAATCCTGGAAGAAGCCGTTGTTCAGCCACGACTCCAGCCACACATAGTTATCGGACTCGACGTAGATGTTTCCCAGACGGTTTATGCCTTTTTCACGGAGCTGTGCCTCATCAGCGTCCCATTCACCCATTCTGAATTCCCGGGCGGACTTGATCACGTCCTCCGTGTGAGAGCCAGCAGAAGTAATCATAACGTCAACAAAGTCCTGCCTGGCCAGGTAAGCGACAACCTCACGAAGCCCTGAGGATACAATATTCGAGGTAAATGTGAGAAATATCTTTGCATCCTCATCACGCATCTCCTTCACCAGATCTATCGCCTCCTTCAGATGCGTGGCCTGGAAACCGGTGGTACCGTAACTTTCCAGCATCTCACCGAGATCAAACTCCCCTCTGAAATCATAGCCCTTTACATCTGAGCCCTTTACCTCTTCCTCAGTTCCCGGAATAACGTGATCCTTTGA
>CAKZNU010000161.1 GCA_937132175.1 uncultured euryarchaeote | reverse complement strand
AGTGCTACGCCTTCGCCTGTTGCGTGGTATCCTCCTGCTCCTGCACCGAGAACCTCGAAATCCTGTTTCCTCCCGTTTGCACCTCTCAAGGCGTGAGAACCTATTTCATGCATCAGGAGTCTCATGGTTTCGTTTGGCGTAAACTTTCTTCCTTCGGGTACACCGATTTCCTGGTTTGCAGCATTTACCTTTACAGATCCTTTTTCTCTCGTGGTGACACTCCAGCTGTCCATGCCGATTACATCCAGAGTCTTCTCCAGTGTTCCAACCATCTCTCCTGTACTGTGCTTTCCTTCAGTGAACCTGGGATCATCTGTTGGGTCCGTCTCTTCTAAGATTCTCTCAGCCCAGCTTACCGTGCTCTCAGAAGGCTTTCCGTAGATCTCTCTGGAGGCTTCAGGCACTACATCGTTTCCCTTGACATCTGTATCAGGGTTCTTTATTGTTTCTGCTATATTAAGAAGGCTTCTTGCCTCATCTATGGTATCTCTGTACAGGTTCTTGATACCGTCAGATGCCTTGATGTTTTCGGAGTTCTCTCCTAGCTTCTCTTCTAGCTCCGAAAGTCTCTGACCGAGCCTCGCATACTTATGTATATCCTCTGTTCCTCTATCATATCTGAACTCCGGATCCTCCAATGAGTCTAAGACTTCCGGATGAACGTCTTCTGGTGACATGCTCTGAGTTACTGAGTCACTACACATTTCATCGACGGCTTCGTTGACTTCTTCGTCGAAACCATCGCGGTCTTCAAAGCCAGACGGGGCAGTATCCTTTAGGCCCTCTCTCATCCGGTCTTCGAAAGCCTTTTTTTCCTCTGCCTCGTTTTCAGGAGAGATAGTTCCATAGATCTCTACCTCTGCCCTGATCTCCTCCAGTAACTCGTCAAGCTCCTCAAGTATTTCGTGAGGCATAGATAGTAACAAACCTCAAGCTTTAAATATCCTGTGAGCCTGCGCGGTCCTGCAGTCGATGTTGCTCGTGGAGTCTCCCCGAAAGCTTCGTGCAAAGAAGTTCAAATAAAGAAATGAAAAATGTGTAGGACCTAGAACATGTTTCCTAGTCCTTCAGCTGCTTCTTCTTCGTCAGCTTCGTCCTCT
>CAKZNU010000160.1 GCA_937132175.1 uncultured euryarchaeote | reverse complement strand
ACAAAGAACTGTTTGACCAGTGTTAAATACTTTTTACAGGGTTTACCTGAAAACTCTTTGGAGAACTCTGTCTCATCTTATCTTGTTCTGGTAGCCACAAAACATTCTTTTACAGGGCGTAGGTGATCAAGTTTAATGTTTATATAGAGCTTTGCCCACAGTATGAATGTCTATGTGTGGGATAGTTGGATATCACGGGGACGGTGAGGCCGCAGAGAAGATATACAGAGGACTGAAGAAGCTAGAGTACAGAGGATACGACTCCGCAGGCATAGCCACGGCCGGAAACCCAACTATAAAAGTCAGTAAAGGCGTTGGAACGGTAGAAGAGGCGTCCGAAACCGGTCTGGACGGTTCATCCGGAATAGGCCATACCAGATGGGCGACACACGGAGGAGTTACACAGGATAACGCACATCCACACGTAAGCCACGGAGAGAAGGTTGCAGTAGTCCACAACGGCATAATAGAAAACTACAGGGATCTAAAGGAGGATACGCTCTCACACGTGGAGTTCAAGTCGGATACAGACACAGAAGTCATCCCACACCTCCTTGAGAAACATCTATCCGAAGAGGATACTATCCGGGAGGCTGTGACGGAAACCGTTGACATGCTTGAAGGAAGTTATGCGGTCTCCGCTGTACTTGATACCGGAGAGATGGTAGCCTTCAGGAAAGGGTCGCCCCTGGTTCTCGGTGTCGGTGAAGACGAACTATTTGTGGCGTCGGACGTAACACCGTTTCTGGAACATACAGATACCGCGGTCTTCCTACAGGACGGAGACTTTCTTGTAATAGATGACGGATACAAAGTCTACAGAGACGGAGAAAAGGTTAATCGGCCGGAGAAAAAGATAGACTGGGACGCAGAGCAGGCGTCAAAGGAAGGACACGATCACTTCATGGAAAAGGAGATAAAAGAACAGCCAAAAACCGTGAAGAAAGCAGCCTATCAGGACAAGACAGACATGCAAGAGGCAAAGAAGATGATTGAGAACGCGGAGGACGTCTACCTTACAGGATGTGGTACAGCATCCTTTGCCGCCTCGCTCGGAGCCAAGTACCTCCGGGAGCAGGGAATCCAGGCGAAGGCAGAACAGAGCCACGAGCTCGAGTACAGAAGCCAGGAGGTAACAGAGGATGACCTGGTGATAGCTGTCTCCCAGTCCGGAGAGACCGCAGACCTCCTCTCGATGCTTGAAGAAGTACAGGCAGACGTAATGGCGGTTGTAAACGTCGTAGGATCAACCCTGGCGAGAAACTCGGACCACAGGCTCTACGTGAACGCAGGACCCGAGATAGGCGTGGCCTCGACGAAAGCCTTCACGGCACAGATTGCAGTTCTGAGACTTCTTTCCAAGGTGTTCGAAAAAAGCCTGGAGGATGCCAGAAAAGAGATACTTGAGACCGCAGAAAGAATAAACGAGACTATAGAGAAAAACAGAGAGACCATAGAAGATATGAGTAGGTACATGGAGGATAGGGAGCATGTATACTTCATCGGAAGAAACAAGGGATACGAGATGGCCAGGGAGGCAAACCTCAAGCTCAAGGAACTTTCCTATATACACGCAGAGGCCTTTCCCGGCGGAGAGTTCAAACACGGAACACTGGCACTCGTAGAGGAAGGTACACCGGTAGTCTCCTTCCTGAAGGACCGTGGATTCGAGCATGCATACAGCAACATGAAAGAGGCTCACTCCCGCGGCGCAGACATCATCTCCGTCGGGAAAAAAAGTGTGGAGGAATCCCGGTTCCACATAGATATACCGGACGATCCAAACTCCGAGATACTGGAGATAGTGCCGTTCCAGATGCTTGCATACAAGACCTCGGTGCGAAAAGGACACAACCCCGACAAGCCCAGAAACCTGGCAAAATCGGTGACAGTAAAATGAAGTATGCAGCCGGAGTAGCGGTCCTCGCTTTCATGGTTACAGCATCTACTGCACAAAACGCCAGCCAGGACATTACTCAGGAGCCAGAGGTACAGGAACTCAATACCTCGGATCTAAAGGACGCCTTCAACCAGAGAACCAACAGGTTACCGGATGCCGCATCCACGATAATCGGGGACGAAAACATAACCTTGCACCTGCCGGAAACCGAACTCCTCAACTCCACAGTCTACAGCGTAGAGACCGACGGCGTAAACATAACCTCTCTGGAAAAAGGCAATACGACATCCACCACTCTCGAGGTCTGGATAGAGAAAGAAAACGTCAGAACGATACAGGAATCAGGCAAGCCTGTAGAAAAGTTCGGAAACATGATAGCCTCTGAGAAGATACGGTACAAAACATACAGCCTCGGTACAGAGATCAAGATGACAGTACTACAGTTCCTCTCAGGATTCCTCTAGACTCGGAACCTCTACAGAGATACTGCGATCCTCGAGATCTGCCTTCAGGTTCTCCAGATTCACAGGAGAGTCTCCGGAGAAATAAGGAACCAAGACAGAAGGCTTTAACCTGACAGCAGAACCCACAATATCATCCAGATCAACCGACCTGTGATCCGCCTGCACAAAAGCCATATCCACAGTATTCTCAAGCTCGATAAACGACTCTGAGAGACCAGACTTACCTGTAACGTAGAAGCTTGAGTCCCCGAGAACGAACCGGTATCCCAGACCCTCCTCCGTACCCAGAGACCTGATTCTAACACCGTAAACGTCCAGGACATCACCCGGTCCGAGATACTCAATATCACGGCACGGAAGGGACTCATCCCTCAAAGCATTAGGCATAACCACACACGTGCCCCGCCCACAGGCTTTCTTCAGACCCTCAATATCCAGATCGGAGCGGCTGGCACAGGTCAACAGCACAACAGCCGCCTCATCGACCTCACCGGACGGATCAACACATACACCGAACTCTCCGTCCCTGACAGCGACACAGCCATCCCTACCCACCTCAACACTCATGCCACTGTATCCGAACAAAAACACATCACTGAAAAACCATCGACATGCCCAAACTTAAATCAACACAGGTACCAGATACAGCAACCGAACACCTAAATAAAAAGACTTCGAACACCTTGAATTACAACAAGCGGGGGTAGCCAAGTGGTCAAAGGCGCAGGACTTAGGATCCTGTCCCTTAGGGGTTCGCAAGTTCGAATC
>CAKZNU010000159.1 GCA_937132175.1 uncultured euryarchaeote | reverse complement strand
ATCTTGCCGCCTGCCTCTTCAACCAGTTTCCGGAGCTGTCCTGACCTGAAGAAAAACGTATCTGCGAACCATGGGTCGTCCACGAGTTCTTCTAGCAGCTGCTCGTCGTACTTCTGTCTCCGGAAAAAGTCCGAGATGTTCTCCAGGAAGCCGTTCTGTTCTGTTACAGCCTGCAAAAGGATTCCATGGAATCCCATTACCGAGACCGCTACTGGAGCCTCATCCGGCAATAGGCTCTCAAGTATTTATTCGTGTTTTGTCTTTCCACATGATCCGTGAAGTTTTTCTCCGTTCTCTCCCACTCTCCCTCACCTAGACTGTCGTAGAAGCTTTCCGGGTCAGAGGTCATACCGCTAACTCCCGGCGTTAGCTTAAAGTTACTTCAGGCAGGAGGGAACCTTTTAGATATCAGGAGCTATTCACTATCTATGCCAGATATTCCAGGGTATGTGTCTCAGGAGAGAAACGTTTCTGTGACGGTTGAGAAGCCTGATGGGTCTACGGAGGTGTATAAGTCAAGCTTCGACTACGTCATATTTATTGATGTGAGGGATGAGGGCGTCTGGATAAGAAATGAGACGGGACAGAATATCTTCTATCCTTCCGGCCAGATCCTGAAGATCGTGATGGGTAACAGCGGTGAAAAAGTTCCGGATAGCCTCCAGAAACAGAGGAGATGATGGTGGGAGAGCCAGACAAGAGCACCGCCAGTAAAATGCTCGCCGCACCCAGCCACTCTGTATTACGTTGTATTACGATTGTTTCTTTATAAACCTTCTGTGTGTTTCTATCTCTCCTCGATATACTTCACGTAGTGATAGATGCCGGCTCCGAAGGCAACGGCTTCCAGAGCAAGTATCGGCCTGAGAACTGATTCAAGCCGGTAGATACTCAGGAAAAGTAAAGGCACGAGGAAGAGACCTATCAGCGTCACGTACTTGATGAAGGTCTCGGTCTCGAAGAGCTTTCTGTAGGCGAAAGCCCTGTAAGCCTTCTGGCAACCCCGAGGTTGTATACCGTCATCGATACCGTGGAAGCCAATGCCACAAGCAAGGCTCCATCGTAGAAAACCGAGGACACAAGTACGAGACCCGCTGAAAACGGTATAGCTACCAGAAGATACGCGGTTTCCTTCGACTCCAGGAGCCTTTCGCTGTTTACAGGCAGGTACAGGTACTCCTCTATGTTGTCAAACCTGTTGAGCCAGTTATAAATTGAGAGGCTCAAGAGACCAAGCATCAGTCCGTAAGACACCAGAGGGTTTGTCAGGAAGATGTAGGCCAGCGGGTAATAGATCACCAGTGTCCAGTAGAAAAAGCTCAGGACACCCATGGAAAACAGTATCTTTGCCAGGCCTCCTGAAGATCGGGAGACATCCAGGATGCTTTTTGCGCTCAGAGGATTGATCTTCTTCAGCCTGCTGTAGCTCAGAGTCCTGTATACCGGCACGCTGAGAGAGCTCAGTGTAAGAACTGTTCCAGCGAAGACCGAAACCACGAACAGCCCTACTGCACTTCCTGCAGCGACAAGCGATCCAGCGCCTGTGACCGCAAGTAACCCGAGTGAAAGGGGTAGCACCATCAGACCGAGGTAGAATATCAGGTCTTTCGCCAGGAATGCTGCGAAGAGCTTTCTGCGTGAGACAGGCAGGGTGTGGCTGCTGTAGATAAGGTAGTTGCTTTCCCCAAGTGTATTTCTCAGCGTGTCTCTTCCGCTGAAACCTATCGAGCCAACGCCAAGCCCCAGGAAGACTGAAAGAGCTTTTAACGCCTGTTCCAGCATCTCAACCGATATCAGGGAAAAGTTTATGGAGCTGAAGCTCCATCCAAAGGAAAACAGAAACACAAGTACAGGGAAGGCTGCAAAGCTTCTTCCACGGTACAGAGAGGAGTTTTTACGCCACTCCTCAACCATCATTTTTCTGATCATCTTAATCATCGAGGAACCTCTCCCTGAGGTTCTCGGTATCCTCCACTTCCTCCCTGATCTCCCCGTCCCTCAGAAATATTACACGGTCACATATCTCTTCCGCCAGCGAGATAACGTGGGTCGAGAGAATCATTGATCCTCCACGATCCCTGACCTCGCGGAAAAGGTCCTTTGAACGTTCCTGTATCACAGGATCAAGGTTCACCAGAGGCTCATCTATGAATACCAGATCGGGATCATGGAAAAAGCTCTGGATCATCATAAGCTTCTGTCTTTCACCTTTCGACAGGTCCTTTGTCAGTTTCTCCATCTTTCCGTTCAGGTTCATCCTGTCCGTCCAGTGCTGTACATCAATATCTGTGTCTCTGATGTCGGAAACGTACTCCAGGTACTCGTTTCCGGTCAGAAAGCTCGGTGGATCCTCTCTTTCAGGTAAAACCCCTATGCCAGATCGTGCTCTCACAGGATTTTTCATCGGGTCTATGCCGTCAACCTCTGCCTCCCCTGTGTCCGGTTCCTCCTGCCCGGTCAATACCTTCACCAGGGTTGATTTTCCAGCTCCGTTTGGTCCAAGTATACCAAGTATCTCCCCTTTCTTGACCTCTAGGTCTATACTGCTTAACGCATCTACTTCGTCAAAGCTCTTGTTCAGATCCTTTGCATCTACGATGGCCATTGGAATTATTATTTATTTGAGGCATTGAAAAGACTGGCGGGTTCTTTAACCTTTTCTGTAGAAAAGAGAAATTAGGTGGAGATGGTTGAATACCGAAGGAGTTAAACAGCAGATAAGTGATGAAAGAAAGAGTGTTCTTAGCTACCTTGATAGCTATCTCGATGAATGGGAGGGGATGAGGGACGACTCAACCCGGTGGCGAAAAGATACCGCGGAGAGAATGTCTGAGATGGTTAAGCGTGGAAAGATCGTACGTGGTGCACTTGTACTCAAGACATGCAGGATGTATGGAAACAACGAATGCAGGGACGCCGAAAAGGTTGCAGGGGCAATAGAGCTTCTTCATACCGGCCTACTGATGCATGATGATATAATTGACCGGGATGACTACAGAAGAGGGATAAAGACCTTCTCAAGGCAGTACAGGGAACTAGCTGAAGAGGAAGAGATCGATTCACAGCATCACTTCGGTATAGGCATGGCGATGACAGCAGGGGACATAGGATACTTTATGGGTCAGGGCCTCCTGTCCAAGATCGAGTCCGACCCAAAGACCAGAAAAGAGATTACCGAGCTTGTCTTCTCTGAGTTCTCCTCCGTAGGCCTCGCAGAACAGATAGATATTTACTCAGGTTACTCCACCAGAGAAGCCTCAGAAGAGGAGATAATGCAGCTGTACAGAGACAAAACCGCAAGATACACTTTCTCGCTGCCGATGAAGGCCGGCGCACTTCTTGCGGTCGTCGAGGTGGACGAGATACAGAGACTGTATGAGCTGGGAGAGAAACTCGGCATAATCTTCCAGCTCCGGGACGCCGAGCTGGAGCTTTTCGGCGA
>CAKZNU010000158.1 GCA_937132175.1 uncultured euryarchaeote | reverse complement strand
CAGTGAAACAGTGCCACTGGATGAGGCCGGAGAAACTTGCCGAAAGAACGGATAACGACTCCCTAGAGCAGCTCCTACAGAAAGAGGTGATTGAGGAGCCGAAGCTGGTTCGGGATCGTATACCCGAGGTTATCGAGGACTCGACAGGTGAAGAACCTGAGTTCTCCATCGCAGAAGACGGAGAATACAGAGAGTTCCTGCTACAGAAAGTGCTCGAGGAAGCCAGAGAGGTACATGAGTCCGGCAAAGAGGAAGAGATTGCAGACCTGTTAGAGGTCCTGCGTACGTTGACCGAGGACAAAGGCATGGAGATGGAAGAAATCAGAGAAATTATGGAGGAAAAGAAAGAGAAGAAAGGCGGATTCAATGAATGCATAATTCTCGAGGAAAAGCCCTGACGTTATGACGTCTCTCAATCCGAAGATTCAAAGCTTCGTGAATAATCCATGAGGAGGTATGTAGCTTAATGAGAGCGTGAGTTTGCCTAAAAAATAAGAGAGCTGAATGAGGTTTGAATGGTTCAAAAAGTTTGAGAGACGAATAAATCACTCCAGATAAAATCCGTCTGGATCATAAAACCTCTCTACTCTTGCACCTAATCTCTCACTGTCAATATCATCAATCGATGTATCAGAGCCCGAGGCGTTGAGCATAGCATCAAGAAGTCTCACAGAGCTTACTTGGTCATAAAACCCGCCAGCAGCTGCATAAATATCGACTTTAGGCCCTGCTCCAGCGTTTAACTCTCCTAAAAGGTAACCGTCTTCTGTCTCAATAAGATCTACGCTTGCAAATCTGATATCTCTATCATCCAGGTAATTACCTATTCTCTCCAGCGCCTGCTCTTCCGGGTCGCCAAGTTCCGCAAAGTCATCGGTTCCTGTCTCTAGGTTCAAAGGTTCAACCCTGTCTTCTTGGAAGAGTTCCTCTGCTTTGCTAGCTCTCTTTCTCCTGATATATTCGTAAAGCTTCCCTGTCACGCTAAACTCAGGTAACGGGTCTGAAAGGTTGGTTTTGAAATCATCTTCCGGAGCATGCCTGTACTCTGCGTTTACAACCTCTCCATCTACATAAACTGCTCGAAGATCCCTATCATGCTCTAGGAAAGGCTTAACTACATAGCTCTCAGGGTCAACCTCGTCTTCAAGCGTTGCCACACAGTCTATCAGGCTTACGTAGTTCAGTCCGGCACCGTGTCCTGGATTGGGTAAGAAGATGTTCCCAAAGAACCTCTGGGGCCTCGGCAATCCTTCATCTGCAGCTTCTCCAAACGTGTTTCCCTCAAGATTGCCAGCTACAGGTCTTCCCAGCGTAGACTTTACATCTTCCACAGAATTAGCCTTTATCGTTCCAAGTCCTCCTCCACCAGCTCTGTACTGTATGACCCAGCTATCTGACTCTCCAAGATGGTCCACTATCTCAGATCTTTCGGAGTCAAGAAATTCATCTCCCCTCATCACAGGCACAGGATTCAGCTCCGTAGGAAGATCAGAGACAGTGTGCTTGTCCTCAAGTAAGTTCTCTGCATATGAGTCTAGGAATACGTTGAAATCTGGATCCTCCTCCATCATGTTCAGTGCAGAAACTTCAGGAGAATCTACCTCAAATCTTCCCTCTTGCTCATTGTAACTTGCCGATAATCTCAGTTCAGGATCTGGAAAAACTGATATAGGCGTCCCAAGTTCATCCTTCATGTTTTCTAGTGCATCTTGGTCTGCCTTCGAGTGAACAATATTCGCAAAAGGGGTACTGACACCGCCTCTAGATTCGAACGGCTCTGCCAGGAAGTCCGTACGTCTGGAGTGATCTCCCGGAGAACTTGAATGTAAATTACCGCTGAAAGGCTGTACGAAAGCAGTATCATCCCTTATTACGACGAGAGGTTCAGAGGAATACATCAACCTCTGACCTCCGTCCTCTATGCTTCGACGTTTGAGTTCATCTACATTTCTGGCCTCTTGTTCCGGAGGCTCCTCAATATCCCAGTCTCCAGGAAGACGATCCAAAATCTCTTCCGTCAACTCCACCACAATTTGCTCCATTACTGTTACCTCCTCTCTTGTGTAAAAGTTAGAATTAAGCGAAATGTTTTATTACTAATCAATAGCATGCTGCAAATTTCATTGCTTAAGCTGCTCAAAGGCGTTTTTCTGGCAGAAGGGCTTCGTCTGGTATCCGGCTGTATCACACCAGAAACCGAGGCCCCAACGTTTGTAAGCTCAGTGATGTTCTGCCTCTGACCTAGAACCAGTCTCCCAATCTCACCTCATAAGCTAACCAGGAGACTTCTTCCAGAGTCTCTTTCTGTAAGTTTTGATGGGGATAAAGCTAGGATTGACAGCATTATGCTTAGAAAGGAGTTGAATCCTGAGCTTGAAAGCCACATAAAAGATTCTTAAGCTTTCCACCGATAAATGGAGTGTATGACTGATAGCATCGGCCATATCTGTGGCAGGTTCCATCCTTTCCATGTACAGCATCTAGACTATGCTGAATGGGCGGCTTCGAGCTCTGATAAACTTGTTATTGGAATAACAAATGCGGACAAGTATCACATTGAACAAGAAGATAAGGAAGGTAAGAGGCACAAAGAAAAGCACAATCCATTTACGTATTTTGAGAGACATCAGATGATAAGGGCCGCGGTTGAGGAATCCAGTGTAGAGATTCCCGTAGATATAATGCCGTTCCCTATTAACAAGCCAGAACTATGGAATAACTACGCATCGAAAGACGTAACGCACTACATCAAGGTCGCAGAGGAGTGGCACGATGAGAAAGCCGAGAGGCTGAGGAAGAAAGGCAGGAAAGCCGTGACCGGCTCCAGGAACAGAATGGTAAGCGGCGAGGAAATTAGAGACAGAATTGCGGAAGGAGATATAAGCTGGAAGAAAGATGTGCCCGAAGCAGTCGCAGAGTATATTCAAAAAAACGAGCTAGAGCAGCGGATCAGAAAACTTTATAATAAGAATAAAAGCTCTCGCCCGTAGTCTTAAAAAGCTTATCGACTTTCCTACCCAAGCTATAGAAAAGCTTCTGAACAGAAATAATCTATGAAACATCGAGATCTTTCTGAGGCTGATCCTGAGGTCTATGAGGCGCTTAACAACGAGATTGAGAGGCAGGAGAGTGATTCTCTTGAGATGATTGCCTCGGAGAACTTTGTTCCTCGACAGGTTCTTCAGGCTCAGGGCAGCGTTATGACGAACAAGTACGCGGAGGGCTATCCTGGAAACCGTTACTACGCGGGCTGTGAGTACCATGACCGGGTTGAGAACCTGGCAAGGGAGCGTGCCTGTGAGCTATTTGGTGCAGATCATGCCAACGTCCAGCCTCACTCCGGCTCTACCGCTAACTTCGGTATCTTATCCAAGTTTGTCGGAAAGGGGAACAAGGTTCTGGGACCTGTGCTTTCTCATGGTGGCCATCTCTCCCATGGCCATGACGTAAACTTCTCCGGAGATCTCTTTGACTTCGGAACCTACTGCATAAACAGGGATACCGAGAGGTTTGAGAAGGCAGATGTCATGGAGGCGGCCCGGGAGGCAGATCCCGAGATGATTATCACAGGTTTTTCCGCTTACCCCCGTGAGTTCGACTTCGAGATGTTCAGGGAGGTTGCGGACGAGGTAGATGCCACATTGATGGCGGATATAGCTCATATCTCGGGCCTGGTTGCGGCCGGTGAACACCAACAGCCTTTCCCACACTGTGATATAGTGACGACGACCACACACAAGTCCATCAGGGGGGCAAGAGGGGGCATGATACTGTCAAAGGAGGAACACGCCGAGAAGGTGGATAAATCAGTCTTTCCATACAGCCAGGGAGGGCCTCTCATGCACCAGATTGCGGCGAAGGCAGTCTCCTTCCGGGAGGCACAGCGTCCGGAGTTCGATGACTATGCCGCACAGATAAAGAGAAATGCCAAGGCTCTGGCAGAAGGTCTTCAGGAAAAAGGGCTTCGCCTGGTATCCGGCGGCACCGACAACCATATGGTTCTGATTGATCTCAGGGACGAAGAGATTACGGGCAAGAAGGGAGAAGCCTTGCTTGAGGAAATCGGTATCGTCTCGAACAAGAACTCGGTGCCTTATGACCCGGAGTCTCCGATGGTGACGTCCGGAGTGAGACTTGGTACCCCGGCGCTTACGACCCGTGGAATGAAGGAGACACATCTCAGGGAGATCGGTGAGATGATCGGTGAAAGACTGAAGAATCCTGAAGACACAGGCATCAAGAACAGACATGATGAGAGGGTTTCCGAGTTACTGGAGAGTTTTCCTCTGTACAGAAACTCGGAGGTCGAGTACTGAACGCTCGCACACGGAAGAGCAACTGTAAACGTCTTAGTCCCCGATCTTTTCCTTAATTCTCTCCAGAGGATTCTTTATCTTTTCTTCCGCCTTTACTACGGACTCTCTCATATACCAAGCGACCGCACTTACTGCAATAACTGCTATTCCTACCGCCAGCATCACCTTGATGTTTCCGGCTGCCAGGCTATCGCCGAAGACTGTAAGTGATAGAAGGCCGGGCAGGCGTCCAAAGCTCGCCATCAGTATCAGTTTCTTGGTATCGATCTCTGTAAGCCCTGCGAGAAAACAGATTGCATCATCCGGGAATCCTGGTAACAGAAACATGAGGAAAAACGGCAGAAATCCGTACTCGCTTGCTGATTCGTCGAACCATTCCATTCGTTCCGGATCCAGCTTGTCCTCTACGAAAGGACGTCCGTACTTCTTTGCAGCCAGTATAGCGACTGCGCTACCTATACTTAGTCCGATGAAGCCGTAAAGGGTCCCCAAGACAGGTCCGAATACGTATCCTGCGGCAGCACCTACGACCGGTCCCGGTACCGGCGCTATTATCACCTGAGCAACCTGTAAGGCGATCAGTGCCACAGGGCTCCAGATGCCGAATCCTTCTATGAACGCCCTCATCTTCTCGACGTCCAGCAGTATTCCGTGGTACGGCTCTGTCAGGTAGAAGGCTGCAGCGACGACTATCACGGCTGCGACTCCGTACCAGAGAGTATCCCTCTCCTTGTCTTCCGAACGGAAAAATCTGTCGGTCACTGTTTCCCGGGTAACCACAGGTCTTTAAACCGGTTCCACATCTATGCCGAGTTTATCTTGGAATTACTTCGCCACCCGGATATTTCAGTCTGACCTCTCAACTTCTCTACATGAAGCAGTACCACAACCTTGTGGAAAACATTCTTGAGGAGGCAAACTACAGACCGAACCGTACAGGCGTAGACACTCTCTCGACTTTTTCACAGAGTTACAAGATCGACCTTCAGGAGGGCTTTCCCCTGTTGACGACGAAGGATCTATCCGGCTTCCGGTGGCGTTCCCTGATACATGAGTTACTCTGGTACTTCTCAGGCGAGGAACATATCCGGAACCTGCGGGAGGAGACCTCGATATGGGATGCCTGGGCGGACGAAGACGGCAACCTGCCGACTGCGTACGGAAGGTTCTGGAGGCGTTACCCGATCCCGGAGGGACAAGATCTTCTGGACGGAGAGTGGTGGCCAACAAACGCCGGAGAGTGGATAGAGACAGCTTCAGAGGAGAAAGGCGTGGAACAGGAGGTTATCCGTGAGAAGATATCGCGATGGATCAACGAGGAAGACGGCAGGAAGACCTTTGACCAGATAAAGTATGTAATAGATACCCTGAACGGCGCGCACCCGTACACATCGAGGAACTCTCGCCGTCTCGTGGTCTCGGCCTGGCATCCTGCAAACGCATCGGTCTCAAGACTTCCCCCATGTCATTTCTCATGGGTTCTCAACGTCCAGGACGGCAAGTTAAACACTCACCTCACACAGCGCTCCGGAGATACCGCACTCGGTATACCCTTCAACATCGCTGCCTACGCCCTGATAACAAAGATTATCGCAAGACAGACTGACCTAGAGCCAGGCGAGTTCTCACATACGATCGTGGACTCACATATCTACTGTGGTAAAGGCGAGCGTGGACAGTGGTACAGCGAAAACGTAGGGGAGCTGCGTGAACGTATGAGGCAGGCGGAGAACGGAGATGACTACCTCGAAGTCAGGGACTGGATACAGGAAAAGGCGCCGGAACAGGAGAAAAACTACGACCATGTGCCCGGTCTCCTGAAACAGATCTCCCGGGATTCAAGGCCGCGTCCGTCTATAGAGCTGCCGGAGAAGTCTATCAACGAGCTGGAGTACGAGGACTTCGAGATGGAGGGCTATGATCCTCATCCCGGTATAAAGTTTTCCGTGGCAGAATGAGGTTTTCCGAAGCAGTCTCGGATCTCTTTTCCAGAAGCTCGGGAAAAGAACCCGGTGTAGATGCAGCCAGGGAGGCTCTCCAGGAACTCGGTAATCCGGAACAGAGCCTCTCCGTGATTCTTGTGGGTGGAACCAACGGCAAAGGCTCTACTGCATCCATGATCGACAAGATGTTGAGGTCTCAGGGATTCAGGGTAGGTCTCTTCCGTTCCCCGCATGTCGACACCGTCAGGGAAAGGATAAAGGTCGACGGGGAAATGATATCCAGAGAAAGCTTCCTGAAGCTTTACCAGAAGTTAGAGGACTCGTGTCGAGAACTCTCCTTCTTCCAGTTTCTGACCGTGATGGCTTATACATTCTTCCGGAGACAGGAGGTTGAGTACGCCGTTATGGAGGTCGGTATGGGGGGCCGCCTCGATGCAACAAACGCCATAAACCCTGAGCTTTCCGTAATCACAGGCCTCGGAGCAGATCACACCGAATACCTCGGGGAAAAACCGGAGGAGATAGCCCGGGAGCTATGTGGAATCATCTCGGACAGCGTTGTCATCGGAGGGGATAACGAAGAACTCCTCTCACAGGCCCGAAAGGCTTCGGAAAGTCTTGTAGTCGCCGAGGGCCTTGATACAGCCGGAGACCGGGTAGTATTCGAGGGTAAAAAGATCGATACCCCATCCTACAGCAGCTTCCAGGCGGAGAACCTTGGTACCGCCGTGGCCGCACTCAGAGAGCTTGAGAACGTCTCACAGCAGACGGTTGCATCGGTTGAGGATCTGGATCTCAGGGCCAGGATGGAGGTTGTATCAGAGAATCCTCTGGAGATACATGACGGGGCGCACAACCCTCATGCGGTAGAAACTGTACTTGGTTATCTTCCTGACTCATTCACCTGTGTGTTCAACGCCTCGAAGACCAAGGATTTTGAGTCTATGATAGGTCTGCTTGAGGAGAAGGCGGATTATTTCTACTTCACCGAGTCCGATGTGAAATGGGCAAGCGAGGACCCTGAAAAGCTTGCCCAGTGTTGCACCGCAAGTTACCAGGTTATACATCATCCTGTAGAGGCTCTGGAGGCGGCAAGAGATAGAGAAGGACCTGTACTGGTTACGGGCAGTATGTACCTGATCGGGAGCCTGTGAGTATAAAAACACTTCGAGACCAGGTTTCGACGTGAGAGATCCACTGAGGCTTCTGGCGGAGGCACAGATCAGACACACTGACAAGATAATTGTTGTTTCTGTTCTGCTGACGGCCTTCTTCGTTGCAGGTATTCCACAGATAGAGATACAGACGGATTTTCAGGAGGGTCTTCCACAGGATCTTCCGCCGATAGTTGCGGAGGAAGAGGTACAGGCAAGCTTCGGTAACACGGAGTCTCTCACGATACTTTTCCAGACAACGGAGGAGCCCAAGGAGGAAGGATTTGTGACCGATGTGCGTGATCCAAGGATGGTCTCGTCCCTGAACTTTCTCGAGGACCAGCTAAGACAGGAGTCCATCGTCGAGTCCGTAAGCTCTATGTCCTCTCTGTTTGATGAAGATCCCCGATCCAAGGAACAGGTTAAGAAAAGACTTTCTTCTACGCCTGTAAGCTACGTAAACAGGGACTTTACCGCAACCACGATGTTCGTGCGGCTGAGTGAGGAGATGAACGAGAGAAACGTCCAGCGTGCCACACGTGTAATCGAGAAGAACCTGGAACAGACTCCGAAGTATCCGGGCGTAGAACAGAGTGTTACAGGTCTTCCTGCAATCCGGACCACGCTGTCGAACATAGTTGTGACGGATACCACCAGGATTATCGCAGGTGCATCCGCCCTGATACTTCTGCTTCTGGTAGGGGTCAGGGGCTTCTTCTACGGTCCAGCGACCTTTGTACCTCTTTTCCTGGGTCTTCTCTGGACTCTGGGAGCTATGGGCTGGATAGGACTTCCCTTGACGATTGTCACGATATCTCTTGCCTCGATGCTTCTCGGTCTCGGTGTCGAGTACGGCTCCTTTATAGCGGAACGTATAGTGGAGGAGTCCAGAGAGACTGATGTGGAGTCTGCGGTAAGGGAGACGATGCCATCCACAGGTGAGGCGGTACTGGGATCCTCAACCACAGACCTCGTAGGGTTTCTGGCCCTGCTTACAGCCTCTATATCCTTCCTGCGCGATCTCGGGCTTACCCTGGCACTGGGTGAATCCCTGACACTGCTTGCGGCAATAGGTTTAACTCCTGCCCTGATAGTCAGGTACGAGAGGTGGGAGAGATGAGCTTGAGAAGAAGGCTTGCAGATAGGTACTCCGGGTTCCTCACCAGGTTCCCTGGCCTCTTCCTGATAC
>CAKZNU010000157.1 GCA_937132175.1 uncultured euryarchaeote | reverse complement strand
AAAACAGGCAGTAAGGGTCTCTCTAGAGAATCTGGTTGAAGACGTAAAGGACGGCAACTTATCCGAAGGAGAGGCCCATGCGGTGCTTAACGAAGGCGAGTTTGTACACGCCAGGAGACATCTTAATCCGGAACCACGAAGCAAAGTAGAAGCCATAGAGAGCCTTGAAGCATACGCTGAGGCGAGACCGGAACTGGCAAATAGCAGGGAGGTTCTCAACAGAGACTATCCGAGAGTTGAAGACATAGAGAAACAGAAGGTAAGTACAGATTTTTACAACAGGACGCTGGAGGAGACGGAAGGAGAGTTTCTGGTCGATGACTGCATCTGGTACGATCTCTTCAAAGCCAGCAGGCGCTCACTCGACCCCTTAGAGGTAAACTATGAGGTAGCAGGATTCATCGCGGAAAACTACGATGACCCAACCCTGGAGGCCTCCTCAACGACCGAAAAGCAGTACAGACACGGGGACTTCGACTATACAGACATCACCGGTTTACTCGAGGAAGCAGAGTCGGTGTATTATGCTGAAGGCCTCAGGGAACGTCTCGTGGAAGACGAAGCTCACAACACAGAAGCAGCCGGTATATTCATGGATACCGTAGAAGAGCTTGCGAATGAAGTAGGTGATGAGCCTGTAAACGGTAGCCAGTACCCTGTAGACGCAGGCATAGCCGAGGCTGCATCCCGAGAGGATCTTGACATCGTGACCTACGACCAGGACTTCCTGGACGAAAATGATCCAATCACGGTGCCTGAAGTAGAAGTCTATACACCCCATCAGGCAACGGAGATGATGGTCTGATGGCTCGGGACTGGTTCAACATAAATACCTTTCTCAGCGGAACTGATCAACAGGACCGTCTCCCACCGAATGACTGGATAAGTATTACAGACCAGATAGATCTGGAACTAGACCGGATAAGTAAGTTTACCGAAGCCGCTGAAGACATACAGGGATACGAAAGACTGTCCTCATGGAGATCAACCATAGATGAGGAAGACGTAGAGACTTACACAGATGCCGGGCTTGTAGATATACAGGAGTTCGCCGGAGAGGAGTTTTACACGGTCAGTGAGCGGGGCAGATACATACAGGAAAACGCAGAAGAGATCAAACGGGAGGTCTCGATGGCCGAAGAAATGAGGAGATACGGCATCGATGAAGTCGAGGAGACACTGGAAGCAGGTGAACCCGGGACTGAAAAGAGATCCGTACAGGAAGAAAGGCCTCTAAGAGAGAAACATCGTCTGAAAAACGGCAGAGAGGTCTGGGTCCGTACCGAGACAGGAGAGAGAATTGCCTCAGCCCTAGAGTACAGGCCACAGACCTCAGCAAGAGCGATGAAGAGATCGGATACACGTGAACCACAACCTCTCGAGATAATTGAAGCACTTGAAGAGGCAGGCACCGTTCTAGACGAAGAAAAAGTATCAAAAGAGATAGTTGATCAGGTAGAAAGGGTAAGAAACTACAGCACAGAAGACCAGTTTGCTTTTCTGGAGACTTACTGCAGAATAGAAACAGGAGGATATCTACACAAATTCGAGAGCCAGTCAGTAGATGCTTTGAAAAGAGAGTACGGCATAACCGGCATGAAGGAGCTTTACGCAGCGGCAAAAGGAGAGAACTCCGCATTCGAAATAGGAGAAGACGTAGACAGAGAGGAGATCGTCTCCGAGCTGCGATCAGATATATACGATACCTTTGATGAGATCAAGAGGCATCACAGAACGATATATAATCACTGAAAGATTCAGCTGCTGTACTTTTCCTCCATCGCCAGTATGAAGGCTGCCTGTGACCACCCCAGCGGAGAGGCATAACCCGGTTCGTCTCCAGGACCTATTCTCTCGGCAAGATCTCCTGCACCGTTCCTGTACTGCATAGCCTCTTCCAAGATTTGATCGGCTTCCTGATACTCGTCTCTGCTGTAAAGCATCGAGGCCTTCATCAGTTTTCCCGGAATCCAGACGGTTTCCGAGTCCACCTCATCCAGACTCGAGACCACCTCTTCCTCTACGCCGAAGTCAGCGGACCACTCAGCAGGGTATACAGCCATGGAGTCCACTGCTTTCTGGCTGGCCGAGGCGCCTGTCAACGTGAGCTCGGAGGCGACTTTCTCCGGCTTCTCAACAAACTCCTCTACGGCAGCTTTACCGACAAGTTCCGAGGCCTTCCTGTACCTGGAACCGTCTTCTCCAAGCTTCTCAGCGATCTGTGCTCCGTCTCTAAGTCCTCTGTAAGCGAAGGCTGCGGTAAACATACTCTGTCTGATATCTGAGGGCATCTCGGCGTAGTCCGGAGTCGCTGCCGGGAGACCGTTGTCTTGGATGCTTTCAACCGTATGGTCAAGTGCCTTCTCAAGGGATGGCCAGCATTCCTCCAGAAACTCTTCGTCGCCTGTCTCCGAGTAAACCTCGCTCACCGCCCAGGCATAGATAGGTTGCTGATCGTTCTCCAGCTCTACTATACCCGCGAACTCACCGTCGTCGCTGTAACACTGTCTGAAGCTTCCGTCCTCTTCCTGTATCTCCGGGATAAACCCCGAAAGAAACTGTTTGGCAGCCTCTTCCTGACCTGCCTTGGCCATAGCCACCGTTCCTATCGCTCCGTCCCTTATCCAGGAAGGGTAGTACATCGGCTGGAGATTTGGAGCAGCAGAAACTGTGCCGGTCCCGGGATCATGCATACCTGAAAGAGTTGTCAGCGCCCTCCTGTACAGTTTCTCCTCCTCGATAGTCATGCCTGAAGGCAGTTCAGCATCCTCCAGAAACTCCTCAAAGTACCTCTCAGCCTCTGAAAGGCCGCCGTCTTCCGGATCAGGACCGATCCTAACGGAGATAGAACCGGACTCTCCAGGCCCTAGATCGATCCGGGATTCCAGCCTCGAGTCAATATACCTGCCCTCATCTCCGTCTAAAGGCTTTTCTCCTGAACTGAACTCCGGCTCCGAGCCCTCCATCAGAACTTCGACGGCCAGATCAGAGTCAACCAGTCTCTGTCTGAATCCGTCTTCTATGCTCTCAACCTTGTTCCGGCTCGAGTTCCAGATCATGAAGTTCTGGAGGTCCTTGTTTACGTTTAGGCGTGAGTGGTACAGAAAGTCCAGCGAAACGGCTTCCTCAGATCTATTCTGAATCTCGTACTCCCGGACAAGCGTGTCCTCGCCGGGAGATATGTATACTGATTCCAGGATGTCGAGATCGTCCAGGTCGTAGGTGATGTCCAGGATGGATGTACCCTCCCGGTACCGAAAGCCTTCCACATGGCTATGTAGCCAGTCGGTCTCTTCATCTTTTCTGATGCCTGGAAAGCTTCCCTCCATCTCCTTCAGCCCGTCACCACCTGCAAAGAAAGGTACCTGTGTACTGGGCGCACCTGGAACAGAAAGATAAGATATCCGGCCGTCTCCCGTCAGGCTCGCAACAAGGGAGTCATCAGGTGTAGAGACCGTTCCCTCCGAGAGCCCGGCTCTCTGGAAGCCGTTTGTTCTGTCCTCCGAAAGCAGATCCTCATAGAGAGTCTGGATCTTGTGCTTCAGATGGTCCCTGCCGTAGAGATAGTCTTCAATTGATGGTCCTAAGGCATGGCTTAAGGCATTAAGCGGAATCCTCAAGTTGCTCTTATCTATCCGGCCTGGAAACTTTAGATCAAGTTCGGAAACGTTGACCTGGAGAGAAGAACCTTCACCGCCATCTTCACCAGCCGCCGTATCTGGTATAGCCATCGAACTCATCAGCCCCAGAAACTCCCTCCTGGTGGATTCAGTATCTTCACTTCGCACGCAAGTACTTAAGCAAGATGCATCAAAAACCTGTCGGTCGACATGACTCTTTTGAACCCACAGAGACGTGTTAAAACATGCGAACCGTCTTCCATCTCAGTACGGACGATACCGACAGACAGAGCGAGTTACTGGGAAACATACAGAACCTTCTGGATGACGAAGAAACAAGGGTAGAGAACATAGCGGTGGTTCTCAACGCCGAAGCCGTAACCATGATTCAGAAGGAATCTGAGGCCTCGGAGTTCATTAAAGAGTTCCCGGAGAAGGTAAGTTTCTACGCGTGCAGTAACTCCCTGGAAAACGCCGGACTTGATGAATCCGAGACTCTCGAGAAAGTTACAAAGGTTTCCAGCGGCGTAGGAAAGCTTACGAAGCTTCAGGACTCAGGATACAGCTATATCCGGATCTAGGATTTACAGCTGGCTGAAGGCTCTGTCCATAACCTCGTTGAGCGCCGGATGTATATGCATGGTATCCTTGATATCGTTTACTTTTCCTGAGCCTGCCTGCATCGCGACCAGAGCCTCGTGGATAAGCTGTGAGGCATCCGGACCTACTATGTGACAGCCCAGTATCTCTCCGTCTTCACCCGCAAGTACCTTGACGAAGCCGTCTTCCTCGTGTAGAGCCTGTCCCATTCCTGTATCAGCGTAGTCATAGGTCGCGGAGAGATACTTCTGCCCGGAGTCTTCAAGCTGCTGTTCCGTCTTACCTACGCCCGCAACCTGTGGAGAGGTGAAGATCGCATGAGGTACTCCAGAGTAATCCGCCTCGTACTCGTCTCCTGAAAGAATATTTTTGAACACTATCTCAGCCTCGTGATTCGCCGTATGTTTCAGCATAGGGCCGTCTGCTACGTCTCCGAGCGCATAGACGTCATCGACGGAGGTACGCATCTTCCCGTCAGTACGTATCTCGCCTGATTCCGTCGTCTCTACGCCGGTCTCTTCCAGGTCCAGCCTGTCCGAGTTAGGAATCCTGCCGGTTGCGAACATAACCTCATCGGCCCGGTAGGTCTTCCCTCCGGCATCTACCTTCTTGTTCTCTCCCGAGTCATCAATACCTGTGACCGAGGTATCTATGTGGACATCATACCGGTTCGAGGCCGTCTCTGTAATCTTCTCCGATATTTCTCTGTCCTCTCGGCCAAGCAGAAGCTCTCCTCTCTCAAGTATGGTAATGTCTGTTCCCATGGCATCGTAGAAGTGTGCCATCTCTAGGGCGATGTAGCCTCCGCCGACTATTATGAGAGACTCCGGTTTCCTGCCAGGGTTCAGGGCTTCCCGCGAGGTCCAGAACTCACAGTCTTCAGTATCCTCTATATCCGGGATATAGGGTCTGGAACCGGCAGCGACAAGTATCTTTTCGCCCCTGATTCTTTCTCCGGACTCCGAAAGCTCGAGGACCTTTTCATCCACGAAGCCGGCCTCCTGCCTGAAGAGTGTGTGGTTCTCAGAGGCCTCAAGTGACTCCCTTATGGAGTCGGACTCGCCGTGTACCTCCGAGTTCACCTTAGAGATTATGTCATCGAAGTTTACTTTCTCGAGCCTTGAGTTTATACCAAACTCCTCCGAGTTCTTTATCTCCTGTACGATGTCAGCCCGGTGTATAAGCACCTTCGAGGGAATGCATCCTCTGTTCAGACATGTTCCTCCCAGCCTTCCCGGCTCTATGACAGCCACGTCTCTTCCACGGGCTGTAAGACCTGAGGCAACGTCAAGACCGGAGCCAGAGCCAACAACCACGAGGTCAAACTCCTGCACCTGTATCACCTGCCGACAAAGGGATTCTCAATGTTGAAGACTCTTCCAGGGTTGTCCGAGATACCGTACATCTGGTAGTAGCCCTGTCTTTTCTCCGGATCTGCATCTATGACTCTTGCGATGGTTCTGCCGAGATCCGCGTGGCTGTAGTACAGACTGGAGTAATACGGCTCTCCCTCTATCTCTTTTTCGTCCTTTGGGTTTACGCCTCCGATCCTGAGGCTGAGACCTATCTGTAGATCTCCGCTTACTACGGCTTCCCTGGTACGGTTTTCAGTCTCTATCTTTGACTCTCCGTATGGACTGTCCGGCTTCTCGATACGGGGATCAAGTAACTTCTCCGGATCCTGCTTTCTCATGTCGTAGTCTTTCTCCGGGTCGATACTTGATCTGTACGGCTCAGGGGTATTTTCCAGGCTGGCCTCTGCGGTGTAGGCAGGTATGTCACCTGTTCCTGCATGCACCGAGGAACCGTTGATAAACGCCTCCGTCTCTGTCTCCCGTGCGATCTCAAGTACGTTTTCAAACATCTCCATGTTTCCTTGCCATTTCCTGCCTGTATCGAAGTTTTCCTCCGATACGTTCCACGCCAGATGCATGATGACGTCCACATCTTCTTCCTCTATGAGCTGTTCCAGGGTTTCAACGTCTTCCTGCTCCAGGAGGTCCAGGGCCTCTACTCTGTCGAAAAGTTCATCTTGCTCTATGCTTCTGCCGGTGCCCAGGACCCTGTAACCACGGTCTGAGAGATACTCTGAGGCTGCTCTTCCGACCGTTCCTGTGGCTCCGGTTATCAGTATTGATCCTTTCATGTATCATTACTGTAGCTTATCTCTTTTATCTGAGTACATCCGAACCGTCTCGATGAAGGTCGTATGGCTCCAGGTAAGAGGCGCAACACTTTTTCCCTCCCCGGTATAGGGATCGACCTGTTCCGGGAAGAGACCTGTATCAAGAGAGTTCTCACATACCCATCGGATGTACTCCCTGGCCTCCTCAAGCTCCTGTACGGATTCAGCCCTGCAGATGAGTTCCTGTCCCACCCACAGTGTACATATGATCCATGGATTCCCCGGAACCTCCTCGAAGTCCTCGGTGACACTGTGGTAGTTATCACCCCTGTAACGAGCAATGCCACCTACCTCGGTATTCGGCGCGAGGTCATACCGGACCGCGTTCATCGTGTTCCGGAAGTACTCGTCTTCTGCGTCCACGAGGCCGAACTTTCTGAGAAAGACTGCTGCGGCAAAAGGACCTTCATCAAGCTCTCCGTTTTTCAGGCCCCGTCCGTACCTCACCAGTTCCTCCGATCTCAGCCTCTCAAGTCCTTTTTCCCTGATCTCTCTGGCTCTTTCCCCGTACTTACTGCCGTTCTCATCTATTTCTTCGGCGATGTCTGCTGCCGCCTGAAGGCCCGCATACACTGAGGCCACGGTGAAGGTTGATCTGTAACGTCTTTCCTCCCACGGCCCGTAGCTCGGCTTCGGCAGATGAACGTCCTCATCGAAGAAGCGGTACATAAACTCTGCGGCAGGCTTCACCAGGCTCTGCCATTTATCCTCAAGTATCTCTCTGTTCCCGGTTTCCTCAAAGAACCTGGCAAGGGCCCATACCGTAAGAGCAGTCTCATCCTCCTGTATCGGTAGCTGGGGTTTGCCGTCTTCGTCGACCCAGGGATGCCAGGAGCTTCCCAGAGAGCCGTCGGGATTGTACTTATGCATCATGTAGCCTTCTTCCGTGATGGCTTCCTCGGCGAAGTCAAAAAAGGGCTTGACAAGGTTCGGATAGCCTGCCTCTGTCATGGCTTCGGCGGCGAGAGCCCCATCACGGGGCCAGACGTAGCCGTACTTGTCCTGGTTGAACTCGAGGTTTGTGGAGTCATTTGCCGCCGTGATCGCGCCGTTTCTGTTGGCCTGTCCACGCACCACGAGAACCGATCTCTTGAACAGGTCCTCAATCTCTTCGTCCAGATTCAGGCCTGTCTCTCCACCAACCAGGCCCCGCCAGCACATCTCCGTCTGCTTCAGAAAGTCTCTGGCACGGTTGCCTGCCTGTTCTCCCAGCTCGAGAACCGACTCCAGATCCTTACCGGCGGCCACCCAGTAGTAAAGAGTCTCAGATGATCCAGGCTCCAGCCCCACCTCCTGACTTAAGCCAGACTCAACGTCTCCCTGTGCAATCGGATTCGAGTTAAGCTCTCCGTCCTCTATATCCTCAAGCGTGCCTTCACGGTAGATGCCGTAGTCACCTCCACCCCGGTCAAGGCCCGTAGAAACCTGTGCCAGGACGTATCTATTTCTCTTATAATGTATCACGGCGTCTTGCTCCGGGTGATAGAAACATGTGTCACCGACCTCCGAACCCGAAAGACTGAGCGTCTGGTGGAAAAAAAGGATGACCGTCCTGACGCGGTCCCTCTGGTTCTTAACCTCTATCTCTCTCAGGAAGATATCTTCACGGCACTCAACCGCGTCCCTGAACTCAAGTCTCAGGCCTTCTTCCGAATTGCTTGCGGACGAGTCTCCAAGAATCGTATCATCCATGTAAGCAGGATCGGTACTCCAGTCCTCCAGCCAGGAAAACTCCTCTCCGTGTATACCTATCCTGTGGGGAGTGCCCTGGACATGGTTCTCCTGGCCAGCATAAGGGAAGTAGATGTCTCTTACCCTCAGCGACTCATCCAGGTTGACAAGGAAGGATCCGTTTCCCAGAGAGAGATGCCTTACCATTCCCTTCTAACTTGTACCTGAGGGATTTTAAGCCATAGCCTCAGGAATGAGGCTTGACCAATACTTTCACCGCGTTCCTGTTGTCCATAGCTTCATATCCTTCCTCTATGTTCTCCAAGTTTACTTCTTTTGTAAAAACAGGTGAGGGGTCGAGGTTTCCCTGGACAACGTCTTCCATCAGATCGTCGATGTATTTCCTGACAGGCGCGACCCCTCCACGAAGCTCAATGTTATCTCCAAAGTACTCGAATAGATTGAATTCTTCTCCTAGGCCGTACGGAACACCGACATATCCCACGGTTCCTCCTGGTCTAGCTACTTGGGCA
>CAKZNU010000156.1 GCA_937132175.1 uncultured euryarchaeote | reverse complement strand
GCCAGGACATCAGAAGAAGTCAGAGGCCGCAAAGAAGCTCAACAGAGCATTCAGCGACTACGATCTCGATCTTGACTACATCGTGCGTGCGCTTCCACCCGGCGGGTCAGAGATCCTGGAGTGACTGTTTCTCATGATGAAACCCGTATAGCCGATGTAGACTCCGGTAACTGCTGCAACTGCTGTAGGAACCGGCGGTGTAACTCCTGTCCGGAAGAGTAGGGTCAGGACAAATACGCCGGCAGCCACTCCGGAAAGCACAGTTGTACCCAGATCCAGAAAGATCTGTGTGTCGCTCCGAACCTCTCTGTACTCCTCCAGGTCAAGGCTCTCCGAGAAAGCGGTAAACTTCACAAGCAAAGGCATAACAACAGCTATAGCCGTGAGAGAGGCTCCGAACTCTCCGAGCAAACCTGCCTTTACCAGTGGAAAAGTCATGAACGCAGCCACACCAGAGAAGGCCGATAACACGGTTAACCGGAGCAGAAACTTCGATGGCCCTGTCATGGAAAACTACTGATCTCTCAGGTTATAAACCTCTACGGGAGATCCAGAACTTCCTTCGTCTTCGAGACTATTTCCTCGTGTATATCCTTGGGATTCCGTGAACCATCTATTACGCTTATCTCATTTTCTATTAAGTCTTCGAGGTCTCTGTACCGTGTCACTACCTCCTGCTGGAAGCTCAGGTTCTCAAATATGTTTTCATCCTTTCCTCTTTTCTCTACCCTCTTCATACCGGTCTCTGCCTCTACATCGAGTACGAACGTTAGATCAGGCTTCAAGGCAGGTTCGTTCAGGGTCTCTATCCATCTGGTTTCCGCCCCGAGAGCACTTTGATACACCAGAGAAGAATGCAGATAGCGGTCACAGATAACGGTTTCCCCATTTCTGAGCCTTGGTAAAACCTCTTCCTCAAGATGTATCATCCTGTCAGCTGCGAAGTTCAGTGCGATGGCCTCAGGGCTGTAATCCTCGCTGGAGATCATTTCCTCCACCTTAGTCCCTGGCTTTGAATCGGTTGGCTCGGCTGTATAGAAACCGTCTAGAGCGTCCGCAAGCTTTCTTGCCTGAGTCGTGGTTCCTGATCCATCAGCTCCTTCAACTACTATGAATCTCCCTGGAAGATCTTTCCGTCTCACGGCTTGTACTGTGTACGGAAGACTTAATATCTGATGGATACGTCAGAAAAACTCTCAGATCTCACAGGTTATCAGCTGAGAAAGATGTTTCAGCCCGGACATACATTTACCTGACCTGATGCTTTCAGGCGTTCCCGAAGAGATCCTGGAGTCACAGACCTGTATGAACCTATCTCTCCTTCAGGTCAACCATGCCTGATAGATGCCCGAGGTATACCGGGAAACACGATATGAGCGCTGTGAGACACAGGGTACGGACACCTGAGGTTGATAGTATGCCGAAAAATGGTCTGAGGCCTGGAATCATGAAAGGCTGGATGTTCGGATGGTGGAAGGCATCAATAGTTACATGTAACAAAACCCCGAGAATGGCGGAGATGAGTATCTTTTTGCGGCTGAAGGCCTGTTCTATCTCTAGATCCTGAAGGAAGGTCTGTAAGTAAGGTCTCAGATAAAACATGGCCAGCGCCAGGAAGCAAGCTGAAACAACTGCACCAGGATATGTAGAGGGCCACGAATGCAGATTGCCGCCGAAAGGCCAGAGGCCTAAGAAGTAAAGAGCTGCACGCCAGTCGACCACCACGTTGGCAGCCACGAAAGTTGGAAAGTCCAGATACCTGAGAGCTAGTAAACCTATCAGTATTCCGGGTCCAAAATGAAACGGTGTAAAAGGCATACAACAGACTCTGTAAACTTGGTAATTAAAACCTCTCTGCCCAAGAGGACAGATGCCGGGACTGTTCTATAC
>CAKZNU010000155.1 GCA_937132175.1 uncultured euryarchaeote | reverse complement strand
TCGAATCGGTTCTGGAGTCGGTTTTCGGAGGGTTTTCGGTCGACAGAAGGGAGTTTGACTACCAGATTACCTCGGCAACGAATTAAATCTCTGAGCTGCCGGGTAGTTTATTAATTAAGGCATACAATCACTTAACATGTCAGAGGATACTGATTACCACGATTTACTGGACGAAAACGTGGATGAAGCAGAAGAAAAGATAAAAGACCTCGAGGATCCTGACTATGAGGAGCTTCTCGAGGCAGAAAAAGACGGAAGAGACCGTAAAACCATAAAGGAGTTTATACAGTCCCAGATGCCGGACTCCGACGGAGAAGATGAGTCCGAGGGGTCTCAGACAGATGAAGAAACTCCGGAGTCGGATCAAGAAACCGAGTCTAGGGAGGAAGAGGTAGTAGAGGAGATAGAGGAAGAGACCAGCGACGGTCTGCTTGGATCATTCTCTCCGACATCCGTGCTTGCCGGAGGACTTATCCTCGGTATCGTGATAGGTTTCGCATCGGCCACGGTCAACACAGGTCCGAACACAGACGGAGCGGATGCCGCACCGTCTGACCTGGTTAGGGACTCCGTGGAGACGGCCTACTCAGGCCTGACAAATGAGAATGTATCTGTCTCTGTATCTGAGCCTGCCAGAAGGAACTCGATGTACAACATGAACGTCACGATAACGTCTCCTGGGGCGAATACCACTCGTGAACGTACACAGGAGATCTTCGTGACTCTTGACGGCAAGTACCTATTCCAGGCACAGAAGGCTCAGGGAACCTACCTGAGACCGGCCAACCTGAACGCGGCTGTACAGAGGGCGAAGGCTCCGAGAGGAGGTCCATCGGCGCAGTCTGAACAGCAGTCTCAGGAGCAGGCACCGGAGTCTACGTCAGAGACGTCTGACGCACAGGAGTAGCCCTGTAACCCTCATTTTCTCTTTTTCTCTTCGACCCACAACTCAGCTTAATAAACTCTACTTGACATTTCTACGTTATGATATCTGTAACTGTTATAGGAGGGGGAGTAGCAGGCCTACAGGCCGCAGTCTTTACGGCAAAAGCTGATGAGGAGACAGTTGTGATTGATTCTGGTGAAAGCCTGGTTCTTAACTCCTCGAACATCCAGAACCTGATAACGGAGGAGTCAATCGCCGGCCAGGAGGTCGTTTCCCGTGGAAAGGAGAAACTTGAGAAGTTTGGCGGCGAGATCGTAGACGAAGAGGTCCAGAGTCTTGAAAGAACAGAGGACGGTTTTCTGGTAGAGACCGGGGACGGAGAGTACGAGACCGAGTACGTGATAGTGGCTTCGGCAGGAGATCTGTCTTACCTGGATATAGATGTAGAGTTCGAGGACGGCGTTGAAGGCCCATACATGATGGATCGTCACGTGGTTACCGACGACAGTAACAAGGCAGCTGAAGGCGTCTATGTCGCGGGTCTGGCAAACTCCTGGGAGTACCAGACATCAACCGCAATCGGTGACGGAGCGAAGGCGGCAGTCAACCTGCTCTCGGAGATCGAAGGTGAGCCATACTCCGATCACGACATGTAGAGGGTCAATCGGAGTTACTTTCCTCTATCATCTTCTTTGTCACCTTTGCAGCCTCTGTAAGTCTGGGGCCCGGACGGTTGAAGAGTGAATCATCTACTACAGAGACGTTTTCATTTTCTACAGCCGCAATATCCTGCCATCCCTCTCTTTCTATTACAGGATCAGGATCAAGGTTCTCGCCGGCTCCACAGATAG
>CAKZNU010000154.1 GCA_937132175.1 uncultured euryarchaeote | reverse complement strand
GACCGAAGGGGCGGACAATTCCGGGAAATCATCCGAGATACTGATCGATCCTGGATACGTACATCTGGACGATGATGACGATGATGAGGATCTCACCTACGAGATGAACTTCAGCCATGGAAACACAGGAAGCGGAGGATCTACAAGATACAGCCTCTCAGCGAGGGCAGAGGGAGTTCTAGATGAAAACTACGGTATAGACTGGTTTGAAGCCTCCAATCAAGATGCAGTCGTGGAGATAGAGGACGTTATGTCGAGAGACCTGGACAGAGACACTACCGCAGGAATGATAGCGAGAGACAAGGAGATGCTGCCGGATGCCGAAACAGTCGAAGAAGTCTCCACACAGACGGAAGTGACTACAACCACAGAAAAGGCATACGAACTCGTACAGGAGATCGCAGGACATACAACCTATGACTGCGGAGTAGAGGCGTTCACAGACGGGGAAGACGGCAAAACCGGGAGGATGGAAACGGTGGACATGGGAGACAGAAGTATCGAGGAACTGGGACAGAACCTCGTAGAGATGAAATTAGATTACGGAATGGAAGAGGTACAGGTCGAGATAGAGTACGAAGCCACAAGCAACCAGGTAGCCTTAAGCCCACAGGCAAGGATTGAGGTAACCGGAGAATTCGACTTAGAGGAAGGGCCGGCACAGTATACCGCGACCGCCAGCGTAGACAACCTGACAGCATTCAGAAAACCGGACGCCGTGGAAACCGCCTTCCTCCTGGGACAGAGAGCACACGAATACGCAGTCTAGTCACGGACCTCGAGGGCCAGCCTTCCCGTCGCCGTCAGCCTATAACAGGACTCCCCGTCAAGCTTCCGGCTTTCCACAAGCTCTCTGGACTCGAGATCAGAGAGCCTTCTGTACACGGTCGAGCTCGAGTAATCCAGCCATAGGTCACAGAAGTCACAAAAAGTATCAACTATTGAAACGGCATAGAAGAGAAGCTAGAAAAAGTGAAAAAAAGTATTAATTAGTGAATTGTTGTAGGTACAAGAGGGCATTTCTGCCTTTGTAGGGCAGGTGTCCTATTCAGGTGTATACACGCCATGACCAACCAAGCTGTACGTAACGAGCTACTGGATGTTCTCACGGACAAACCCGAACTGATAGATCCCGTAGAGCAGGCTATACAGTATGAGAGAGAGCTTCTGGACGGTGGACGCTTCGATGAGTACACTGAGGAGAGGAGTCAGGACTCTGATGTGTTCGTGCGTGGATGGGATGTGATGGATGCAGGTATCCCTCCGAAGTTCATAGGCACACTCATGATGACTGAGGCAGTTGACAGGGTTTACTCTTCCAACAGCGGTTCGTCCTTCCGTTTCACAGATCTTGATGCTTGTGAGGAGGCTTGCCAGGACTTTAGAGCTATGATGGAGGATGTTGCACAGCACAAGACGATGGATGAGGAGATCCACACGGATGAGGACTACATCCTGCGTGCAGCGGAAGAGGAGGACGGGTTCTTCTACATTGTACAGTAGCA
>CAKZNU010000153.1 GCA_937132175.1 uncultured euryarchaeote | reverse complement strand
GCTTCACCGGTCTCAGTTTCCACCTCAAACACTTCTTCTCCTTCATTCTCTGTAAGCAGAACTATATCAGATTTCACCGTTTCACCGGCAGCAACAACTGCTTCCTCCCCATCAAATTCATCTCTGAGCTCAGAGATCTCTTTGCGCCGGCCATGGCCAAGTAAAACCTCCGAATCTCCTGTTAAGCAGTTTATATCGTAACCGATGCCTCCCGGACTTATTACACCGTTTTCCTTGTTCACAGCTGCGACCCCTCCTATAGGAAAGCCGTAGCCCTGGTGTCCGTCCGGCATGACGATGGAGTGTTTCTCCAGACCCGGCAAAGTGGCAACGTTTCTGATCTGTTCCAGGGTATCATCCCCCTTGATCTGTTCCAGAAGATCTTCGTTAGCGTAGACCCTCGCAGACTGATTCATTCCGTCCCGAGCAGGTATCTCGTAGATGTTCTCCGAGATCTTTTCTATATCCATAGTTACAGATGACCGGATAGCTTTAGAAGTACTCCGGGTTCACGAACCTGGAGCCTTCTCAGACCCCTCCCATGGCCTTGCGCGCTGCGGCCCAGCCGAGAGCATCAGTGTCTTGTGAAGACCCTTGGAAATCTCTCTCTAAACTATCGTAGAAACATATAACTCTCTCAACCTCCGACTCATAATCTTCCTGATCATAGCTTTCACCTGGGTTTTCATCCTTTGCCATCTGTCTGAGAAGATCATCAAGAGACTCTTCTTCCAGATCTTCACTATATTTGTCCGGCATCATACCTGTGAACTTCTCAGTCAGTCCTTCAGCCACCTGAACTACTCTTTCGTCTCCCAGCTCCATTCCTGCCTTGTAAAGAGCCAGAGCCTCTTCAGGCCTACTCATACCTAGCCTTGAGGCCGTCTGGTCCGGGTCATCCCCATAGTTCATCTCTGCCCTGCTGACCGCTGCATAACTCAGTAGACCATCTGCAATCTCTTCGTCGTTGATGCCTTCTCCTCGAGACTTCTCTATGAATGACCTCATAAGTTCTGGGACTTCCTCAGTTCGGTGTACAGGAGGCACTTCCCTGATACCCAGAAGCTCATCGAGATAGTTCTCAGATGTTTTCGGCACAGGAAGATCGCCTTCCGGATAATCTATTCTCTCCCCTTGAGGAACAGCCTCTTCGTACAGGTCTGCCAGCTGTGATGGCAACCGACTTCCGTCCAGGCCTAACTGCTCAACCTCGTTTACTACATGGGCAACTCTCTGGTAGTCTTCATCATTCTCTAACTCTGGATCTTCTGGTTCGTCTGTATTCCGAACGTTCCGGGCTGGATTATCCCAGAACTCCTCGTGAGTCTTATTGATAAGCTCTA
Source organism: uncultured euryarchaeote (assembly GCA_937132175.1). GTDB lineage: Archaea > Nanohalarchaeota > Nanosalinia > Nanosalinales > Nanosalinaceae > Nanosalina. Next base: position 6,394 of record CAKZNU010000153.1, on the reverse strand, counting down.
TATCCTCTTCTTTAGGGTCATCAGCCTGAAGCGCTCGATCCAGTGCTGCCGCGAACCGCATGTTTTCAGGATCTTGCTCTTCTGACTTTACAGGTATTCTTTGCTTGTCTTGGCTCATAGGTTCTAGTATGTGTCCAGTTTTAAGAGTCTTTTGCATCTGGTTCTCAGATATCTATGACTGCCTCGAGCACCCACCCTTCTCCTTCCTCATAAGCGGCTTTCATGCCGCTGTATGTAGGTGCCTTGAGGTCCATGGCTGGGGTTTCCGAGTCTATGCTGTCGGCTTTTATCTCGGCTTCCAGCCTCCAGCCGTCTTCCTCCTCCTGTACGTCCATCTCTGAGGCTTCTGCTACCACGATTCTTTCTGTATCCTGCAGGAAGATCAGGCGATCAAGGTAGTCGAAAAGAAGGGTTCCAAGATTCTCGGACTCGACCTCGACCTCGTGTGTGTAGGCAGCAGCGGCATCGCCCGTAATCTCTCCGAGTGCCTCCGTGGCCTGTGAGAAGGCTTCATCCAGGCTGTCTCCTACGGCGCGAAACTTTGCGTCTGCCGGATGTTCAAGTATCTCGTAGCTCATTCCCTCATGGATTCGACCTCTTTTACTCTTTCACCAAACCTCTCCCGGAGCACAGTTCCAAGTATCTCTTCCTGTGCCTGAATAGAGAGCTTGGTGTTGTCAAGAACCAGATGGTATATTCCAAGATCCGAGGTCTCTACACCGTAGTAATCCATGTATCTCTCCGTGTTCTCCTCATCTCTTTTCTCGGTTTCCTCGCGAGCCTCCTCCAGATCAACGTCTTCACGTTTCGCTATTCTCCTGGCTCTTTCCTCCAGATCCGCGGTCAGATGAATCCTGAGATCGGCGTAGTCACCGAGAACCCAGGACGCAATCCTGGAGTCTATTACACAGTTCGAGGAAAGACCTCTCTCCAGGGTTCTGCGATCTACCTCCAGGTCAACCGACTTATCCGCCTTCTCCGCAAGCTCTACATGGGAGATTCCACGGTCCTCCGCGATACTGTAAAAGACATCTGAGGCCGAGAAATGTGTCACCGCCAGCTTCTTCGATACAAAGTCTGCTGCAGTACCTTTTCCAGCTCCGGAAGGTCCATCAATCGTGACCACGATCTCAGACTCTTTCTCGTGTTTCCCCTGAAACTCCTTCACATAGCTTTCCATATCTGTTTTTCGGACTCACATCTTTTTGATATTAGTTCATGAAAGGACCTCTCGTATATCCTTCCAGTCTGCCTCCTGTGCAGTAAAACCTGCGTAAAAGCCGGAGAAGATGATCGCCTGGTCTTCGGGATCAAGATCTGTAAATGCCAGCTCTGTGACAGGGTAAGACATTGAGGCTGTTAGAACCTTCAGGGCCTCGTTCTTCCTTGAGCTGTTGTCGGCAAGGTACGAAAACATATCGGAACTGTAGTCATTCTCCAGAGGATACTTCTCCCTGATATCCTCCCAGCATTTGGTGTTTTCCGGCCTGCCTACGAACTCGTCCCGGCCATATCCCGATATGTACCCAAGTACGAACGCCGTGGTAAACTCTGCTCCGTACCTGGCTGCGTATGAGATCTCGTCTGCCATCCTTTAGTCCCTCTTAGAAGTTTCGCGGTGCCCGGGATTTGAACCCGGGTCTTCACCGTGACAGGGTGAAATGATCGGCCAGCCTACACCAGCACCGCTTGTGAATCCTGAATACTCTGTGAATTCTTTTAAACTGTAAGGGATGTCAGGAGCCTGAGTCCTACAGCAGCTATGAGCGCAAGCGAAACCTTCCTGGACAACCGACTCGGTACTTTCGCGGAAAGCCTCGAAGCAAGAGAGACCGATGCTACTGCAGGCACTGAGATCGCCAGGGAAAGAACGAGATCTCCCGTAGAGCTGTAAAGACCTGTTCCCGAGGCCAGAGGTATCCGGATCAGAGACCCTATCAGAACTGTCGCCGCCAGAACCGACCTGAACTGTTCTTCCGGCATATCACGGCTCTTCAGGTAGGTGACGAATGGCAAGCCGATGTTCATCGATCCATAGATCAGGCCTGATCCTGCGCCTATAACACTCTCATAGGGCCGGAAACAAACTTTCCTGAAGCTCTCAAAGTACTCCGAGAGGACACCGGCTCTCGAAAGAGTAAAACCGATTGCGAAGGCTCCTATAACCACTCTAAGAAGCTTCTCAGGGACTGCGGCCGCGCCCATCATCCCAAGTACCACTCCCGGGAAGAGACCGATCATCAGGCTGCGGAACTCAAGTAACTTCCTCATGGAGTTCCGTACACCGGATTCTACGAGCAGGTCCAGGTTGGCAGCAAACATAGGGACAATCATAACCGCTACCGCACGACCAGGATCCAGGTACAGAGACAGGAAGGATGTAGCTACAAGCGCGTAACCGAAGCCTGTGAAGCCTTTCACCGCTCCACCCAGGACCGCCGCAGACACGAAAAGTGAAGCCTCCATACGTTGAACTTAACCTTACGTGTTTAAACACTAAAGGCTCATGTATCTTTATGACAGATACAAAGTACGTTGTTATAGGTGACGGGAACGCAGGTGCAACAGCTGCAGAGACCCTGAGAGAGGAAGATGAAGACGCGGATATTAAGGTTCTGACTGATGAATCCGAGCCCCTGTACAACCGGATAATGCTGAAAAACTTCATGAAGGGAACGCTGCCGAAACAGTACACACAGGTCCATGACGAAAGCTGGTACGAAGACAGAGATATCGATCTGGAACTGGAGACAGAGGTAACTGACGTAGATGAGGACTCAAAGACCGTAGAGACAGATGACGGGGAAGAGATCGATTACGAGAAGCTTCTGGTAGCTTCAGGGGGCTCACCTCGCAGACTTCCGTTCGACGAGGGCTTCGAAAACATCGAGTATATGTGGACGATGAGGGATGCCTCAGAGATCAAGAAAAGTGCCGAGGATGCAGACAAGGCGGTAGTTATCGGCGGAGGACTTCTTGGCATAGACCTGGCCGTGGCGTACGCGGAAAACGATGCCGAGACGTATTATCTGATCAGAGAGGGAAACTGGTGGCACCGCGGACTCGACGCTGAAGGCGCAGAGATAATGCAGAGAAAGATGGAGGAGAAAGGTGTAGAGATACTGACAGATACCGAGGTCGACGAGTTATTCAGTCACCCAGGCGAAGATCAGGTTACCCGAGTAACGTTAAGCTCGGAAAACAAGAGTATAGACGGAAACTCTATTGAGAACATTGACTCAGTAGCAGTCGCGATCGGGCAGACACCGAACGCAGACTTTGTGGATGTCGAGAAAAACGACCACGGAATGATCAAGACCGATGAGTACCTACAGACCTCCGATCCTGACATCTACGCCGCGGGGAACATGGTTGAGTACGAGTCACCGGTCTTCGAACGTCCCACCGTCAACGGCTCCTGGGATCACAGCGGCGAAATGGGAGAGGCCGCGGCGGAGAACATGGCCGGAAACCAAGAAGAGTTCACCTACGTAAATACCTACGGCGTGGGACACTTCGACGTTCAGTTCCTTGCGGTCGGAGACTGGAACGGAGAACCTGTCTCACGCAAGTACAACGAAGACGAGTACCGCAGACTCCTGTTCGACGGCGACAGACTGGTTGGAGCAGTAATGATAGGATACACAAAGGGACAGGAAGAGATCAAGGAGATGATCGAAGAGAAGGAGAGATTCGAGGACAGGAAGAGGCTGCTGGAGAAAGAGTTCTGGGAGTGAAGAACTGAATTTTTAAGTTATTCAGAGAAAAAAACACCCCCTTTTTTAATTGTTACTAACAGATAACAACATATGTTCGAGTCCTACGACGAGTTCGAGGATCACGTGAGGCAGTTCGACGATGAACTTACAGATGAAGGTATCTACGATTTTAGCGGCCTGATCCTTGGCTCGGGAGCCCTAGCTTACCACATGGAGGATAACGGGAGGAACATCGACTTCGATATGAAGGATATCGACGTTTTCGCAACTGATGAAGATGTCAGTAGGGCAGCTGACACTTCATACGGTGCTAGAACTCCAGACAGGCGCTTCAACGGAGGAATCTATCAGCTCGGCGATGAACGTGAAGAGCTGGAGGATGGAATCGACAACTGGGATATCTCCACAGGAGAATTCTCAGACTGCAAGAACGTGGACATGATGACCATCCACTATAACCCACAGGTCGAGTGGCAGCTCAAAGCGGATTTGAACAACGGTGAAGGCCACAGAATCGACGGAGTTGAGAACGATATAAGAGTTATTCCTCTATCAACATACCTGACCACGAAAGAGTATGCGGAAAGGGATCAGGACGAGGAGCACATAGATATGGCGAAGCTTTTGATCGGCAACAAGTAATCAGAAAAAACGGAGGATCTAACTCTACACAAGGTGAAGAAACATGATAGGCGACACTGAGGACATGACGGATTATCTGGAACAGTTTGACACGGAGGCCCAGGAGTACGGGCTTCCCAAGTCCTCAGGTCTCGTAATAGGTTCCGGCTCTCTGGCCTACCGCGTGAAGGAGATGACCGGCGAAGAGCCCTTCCCTGTGACCGACCTGGACCTGTACATGACCGACGACGACTTCGTGGACGCGATGGCCCAGACACCATACGGAACGAGGTTTGAGGACAGGAGGTTCGGAGGCGGCGCATACAGGCTCGGAGAAGACAGGGACCCCCTGCCGGAATCGATCTCCAGCTGGGACGTACACCAGGGCGAGCTTTCCGAGGGACCTGTGATCGACGTGATGACAAGGATGGACAACACAGACATCGAGTGGCAGCTCAGGGCAGAACTCGGCAACGAGCTGGGTGACGATCTGGGCATGGACCACATTGACCTCAGGGTCATCACCCTGACAACATTCATGGACACCAAGGAAGGATCAAAGAGGGCGAAAGACAGGTACCACAAGAGACTCGCTGACAGTTTACTCGAGAGTTCTTACCCGAGCTACGTTACAGATGAATGGAAGGACGAGTTCGTCATCCCAACAGATTTTGACGCGGCCAGAAGAGACCAGTTCATGGACGAGTTCTAGAAAAGATCTAGTGCTTGATATCTACCTCATCCAGCATGTCGAGTGCGTCTGTTGAGACGAAGGCCAGGTCCTGCCAGTCCTTTGTCATACGTGGACAGGCACAGTTTACGAAGATGTCGATGCCGAAGCCCTTGTAGTCCGGTTCAAAGATACGGTCCTCGACGAAGACGTAGACGTCTTTACCGTGTGCCTCAAGCTTTTCCTTGGCTATCTGAACCATCTGTCTGTAGTTCTGTCCCTTTTTTGATGAAGTGACGATACCCCATTTCTTTTCGTCCTTGTACTTGATGACCCGGGCGTACTCCGCCTGCATCTCATCGTCCAGAGAGTTCGGTGGCTCGATCCAGATATGTTCCTCGTAGGGATCGACCACATAGACCTTTTTACCGGTCTCCGATACCTGTGAAGGGTGGAAGTGTCCTGATCCTAGGAAGACGAAGGCATCTACCTTTTCTGCTATGTTGTGTGCGGCACCGGCGTCACATCCAAGCACCTGTCCAGGCTCTGTCGTCCTGAGGCCGGTGGTGCCCTCCACAACCTCATAGCCTTTGTCCCTGAGGAACTCTCTGGCTCTCTCGGCACGGTCCATATACTGGGTGACACCTACGAGACCGATAGTATCCTCCTCGATCTCTCCGTAGTGTTCCCTGAGGACTCCCATCAGGTCCCTGTCCTCTCTGTAGGGCAGGTAATATACGTTGAGGTCATCCATGTCATCGCCTTCAGGGTGCAGGAAACGTGTATGCCCGACGTGGATCAGGGCGTCTGCACCCATGCGTTCAGCCTTTTCATCGGCTATTCCACAGGCTCCGAACGTCGAAGCACCTATAATGACAGTTTCAAGGCCCTCATCCTCCAGCTGGCTTGCATAATCAACAATCTGTTTCTTGATGCCGTCAGGCCCCTGAAGCCCGACCTTATCGTAGTCTTTCTTCTTTATCTCTTCAAGGACCTGCTCAAACTCCTCGTAGTTAAACTTGCTTCTGTCCTCGTCCTCTTGTCGTCTGACGTTTTCAGTTTCCATGTAGCTTTATAGCTCCCGAAGTCTTTTACGAGTCAAAGCCGGTTGCTGCATCAAGCATGATTCTTCTCTCCTGACGTGCAACAGCCAGCTTGAGCTTGTGGAGATCCTCGGAGGTTCCAAACTTCCTGAAGCCAGATCTCAGTGCAGCCTCTATAACTTCCGGATCAGGACCCTCAAGAATCACGATACCGGACTCCACATCAATATACTCAAGTGCCTCAACCAGTCTATCCTTATCCATGTCAGAGGCATAGATCATAGTTTTTTCCGGGTTGGAGAAAAACTCGCCGAGAGTTTCTATAACCTGATAATCTTGTG
>CAKZNU010000152.1 GCA_937132175.1 uncultured euryarchaeote | reverse complement strand
GAAGAATGTCTCCAGAGATTCCGACGTCCCTGTTACCGGTACATCCCAAGGCAGGGATCTCTATTCTCTCGAAGAGATCCTTCGCGTACTCACCGTCCATGAAGTCTCCGAGGTTCAGGTAGATATCGTAGTCTCCGTTGTTTGCCTCCCGGATTGCTGCCTCCTTCAGGTCTTTTTCTGCGTGAAAGTCACTCGTAACGAGGAGCTTGAGGGTCATGAGTTTTCGTGCCTATGCAAGCTTTTTACCGGTTTATCCTTTCTGGAGGCCGAGGTACGCCATAGAGATGTTCAGGATCGCTAGAACCGTGATCGTTGCAAGCTGCAGCGGAACGCTCATAGAGACCACCGCCCTGGAAACCGTACTCCCGAAGACGGTACCTATAATCCAGTCTATAAACGGTACCGAAAGCACGAAGACAAGATACCCGACCATTCCAACCGTTACGACGTTGTTGACCGCTTCAAGCGTATCTCCCTCCGGCAGAAAACGGTATCTGTACCCCTTGATTCCTTCCACCGGCTCCACCATCAGCAGAAAGTACAGTCCGGCGGGGATAACACTCAGTGACGTTGTTATAACCTGTCCAAGAACCTCTGATCCCATACGTAACTTTGAATCCTGGTACTGAAAAAACCTGTATCAGTTCCCGAAGGCTGTCTGACCAGTGGAAAACTCCGAGCTCGAATCCTCGGTCTGGTCCTCTATCCGGTTCAGAAGCTCTTTCTGCCCTTCAAGCTTGTACCATCTCTTTCTCTCGCTTTTGCTGAGGCCCTGAGACCTGCTTTTCTCATTCAAACGCTCAAGCTCGCTCTCGACCCTGCTGAGTTCGTTATCCAGCATATCCTGTGAGAGGGCATCCTCCTCCGTCCCGGAGACCTCCTGTGACCCGGAGCTATCAAAGGAAGTACCTGAGTTGTTTGAAGAGAACTCTCCCTCCGAGTCCCTGCTGGAGCTGGAACGGTTCGAGATGAGTCTCTGATACGACTCCGGGTCTTTCAGACCTTCCAGCCTGACCTCGGCCCCGGAGCTTCCCGCAGTCTTTATCAGCAGGTCCCCGACGTTAAACATTCTCTCCTCAAAGTCTTCATCCAGCTGTACGTCCTGAATCCGATCGTACTGTATACTCTGATAGTCCTTGTTCATGATGCCTTCCTCCTCTATAAGCTGCTCTCCGGTGAAGTGATACATTATCATTCTCCTCTTTATCCCGTTCCTGATGAACCCCGCCAGAGGCGCAACGTAGAGCAGGGATACTACCCCGACCGGTACAGGTACGGCATCGGTGAAGTAAGCGAGAGCAGCAAAGACAGATACCAGTACAAACAGAGATACCGAGGTCATAAAGCCATGTACAAACTGTGAGTCAAACACCGAGGGATATACGCTTTTCTGTATCTCCTCGTTTACGTCGACTATCTCATCTGCCTTGGAAAACACTTGATACACCTCAGGACCTCGCAGAACCCTCGTTGATTCTTATGATTCTTTCCTTAGGTATCATGACGCTGCCGGACTTACCGGTCTCTCTGTCGGATACCTCCATAAGAACCCACTGGCCTTCCTCATCTACCTCGACGGATACTACTTCCTTCGACCTCGAGCCAGGTAACAGGTCTCCCGTGGCTACAGAGTGTTTTTCCTCGTCCTCAAGATATACGACCTCTGCTGAGTCCATGGAGTACTCAGGTAGATGCTGGAATAAAAACTCTGTGTTCCTAGGCGCTTGGACCTTTGAAGAATCCGTCCTCCGAGTTCCCGGTGTTTCTGAACGCTTCCTCTCTGGAAAGGGTCTCTTCGACCTCGTCGGGTCTTGTGGAGTCCTCCGTCTCCACAGGGAGAAACGCGGGTTCTACATCTTCAGTATCTACAGACTCCAGCTTGCCGAACATCTCAAGTATGTTCTCGAACTCTTCGGTAAAGTTCTTTTTCTCCCCGTCCTCGAGCTCTATCCTGGCGTTTTCTGCCACCTTCTCTACATCTGACTTATCTACCATGAATAAGCCTTGGTGTCGAAGGCTTATCAGTCAGGCGACAGAGGACAACGTTTAAAAACCAGGTAAAGTAATTTACTGTTAAGAAAGACTGAGTCCGGATATGGACTCCGTGCTTCAAACTTGGTGGGACAAGTCTGAAGCATTCAGGTTTGAACCGCAAGGTGGGACTTGTGGCTCATGCATGTTTGGGAACAATGCTTAGCTTCTAAGGTAGAGTTATCTCTGCCTGTTTAAAAAGCTTCGGTAGCTTCACGGTGAGGGCCACACTATATGGAATCGATAATCAACGATGCTGAAAGCTCGCAAAACAACACAGAAAACCTAGATGATGTCAAAGACGCCAGAATAGTTGTTGTAGGTGTAGGAGGTGCCGGAAACAATCAGGTAAGCCGCATACAGAACAAAAACGTTGAAGGCGCCGAGACCGTCGCCATAAACACCGACAAACAGCATCTGGAGATGTCATCAGCAGACAGAAAGATACTTGTAGGCAAGGACCTGACGAAAGGTCTTGGAGCCGGAGGAAAACCTGAACAGGGAGCGAGATCCGCGGAGGAAAACCGCGCGGAGCTGCGAAACCTCTTCAAGGACGCAGACATGGTCTTCCTCACCGCAGGAATGGGAGGAGGAACCGGAACCGGAGCAACACCTGTTCTCGCCGAGATCGCACAGAAGGAAGACTGCATCGTCATCGGAACAGTCACCATGCCTTTCGAGATCGAGGGCGCACGTATGAGCAAAGCAGAGGAGGGTTTGTACAAGCTCAGAAAACACGTTGACACAGCCATAGTCATAGAGAACGACCGACTTCTGGACATCGCCGGGGACATGCCTCTGGACCAGGCATTCGGAGTAGCCGACGAACTCATCACCACTATGATCAAGGGTATCACCGAGACAATCTCGAAGCCCTCACTTGTCAACCTGGACTACGCAGACGTACAGGCAATCATGAACCAGGGAGGCGTAGCAGTAGTTGGATACGGAGAGTCAGACACCAACAACAAGGGAGAGGAAGCGATTCATGAGGCACTGTCGAACCCTCTGCTTGATGTCGAGTTTGACGGAGCGAACGGCGCCTTACTGCACGTTGCCGGAGGAGAAGACCTAACCCTGAACGAGATCAACGATGTCGGCCAGCGTGTAACCGGAAAGCTCAACTCACAGGCTCAGGTAATCTGGGGTGCAAGAATCAAGGAGGAGCTGAAAGGAAAGCTACAGGTAATCTCCATCATCACCGGAGTAAAATCACCCTATGTGCTGGGAGAAATCGACGAGGAAAAGGAATCAGAGGTCACAGGAGACGTAGAGGACCTGGGACTGGAGATAGTTCAGTAAAGCAGAGGGCCTCCTGAGTCAGGAGGCATAAACCAGTATTTGGACGGGAACATCTGTGCGTCAGAAGGCAGGAAAAAGACCCCCCTCCCCCCTTCATCTTCTTTCATCCTGCCAGAGGCCACAGATGTTCCCGCAAAAAATACTTATCCACGTATCGAAGCTGATCCATGTGAACCACAAGTAGTTTAACATCTTCTGACAACTCAATGCCTGTGGAACGAAAAACTGTATACCTTGGACTCGTCTCCGGCCTGGCGATATCCGCCCTTTTTCCAGTCTACGTATTCCTGCAGGGATTATCCGCTGCAGCAGTGATCCTGCCCGTGATAGGGTACGGCATATGCAGAGCCGTATCACGGAAAGCGGTAGGCATGAAAAACCAGGCCAGGATAGACAGACACGGAGAGCTCACACAGGATTTGGCCTCGATTCTCTGTGTATCCGGTACAGCGACAGTTCCCGGGCTACCACAGAAAGTATCTGTGCTCATGCTCACGGCCACACTCGTGTACATGACGGCAAGAAAAGCTGCGGAGGGAGGGAAAGATGTATCCCGGCACATCCTCGTTGCAGGATTGGTGCCAGCAGCAGTGATGACTGTCAGTTCCTACTACGGAACAGTTATAGCTGTAGGGGCGTCTACTCTGGTTTTGCTGGAGGCAGCCAGGTCTATCAGAGACCTCTAGAAGGAAAGAAGGTAGACGAGGCCGTACCACCTATTTAATTTTTCCCGGAAGTAACTACTACATGAAGGCTCCAATATGCAACGT
>CAKZNU010000151.1 GCA_937132175.1 uncultured euryarchaeote | reverse complement strand
AAACCGCAAGATACACTTTCTCGCTGCCGATGAAGGCCGGCGCACTTCTTGCGGACGCAGAGGAGGACGAGATACAGAGACTGTACGAGCTGGGAGAGAAAATCGGTATCATCTTCCAGCTCCGGGACGACGAGCTGGAGCTTTTCGGTGAGGAAGAAGAGACGGGGAAGTCTCTGGGATCCGATCTCGAGGAGAACAAGAAGACACTTCACAGACTGAAGTTACTGGAGAAGCTTCCTGAAGAGGAGGCAAAAGAGATGAAGGAAAGGCTTAGAGGGGATCTCAGCCGCCAGGACAAGATAGAGATAAGGGATAGGATGGAAGAGACAGGCGTGAGAAAGGAGGTACGAGACAGGATGGAGGAGCTTGCGGAAGAGACTCATGGCAGACTGGATGACCTGGATGCCCCTGAACCCTACAGAAAGTTTCTGAGCGGTATGATAGATTTCTGTCTGTACAGGGACAAGTAGGCTAGATTATGCGCAGAGAGATTGACCTCGGAGACCGCAAACTTACGTTGGTGGGTACAGCCCATATCTCTGAGGAGAGCAAAAGAGAGGTCAGGGATACTATAGAGGATGTGGATCCTGACCACGTCTTTGTGGAGCTGGACCAGGATCGCTATGAATCCCTCAGACAGGAATCCGGCTGGAGGGACACAGATCTTATAGAGGCTATACGTGGAGGAAAAGGATTTCTCCTGGCCTCGACACTTATCTTCTCGATATATCAGAGACGTATGGGTCTCGGACAGGATATCAAGCCGGGAGAGGAGCTCCTGGAGGCGGTAGATGTCGCGGAGGAAAGAGATGTTCCTTTCTCCCTCGTAGACCAGAGCATCGATGAGACCTTCGGAAAGACCTGGAAGGCTTTTTCCCTGGTGGAGAAGCTCAAGCTTCCGTCTTTCCTTTTTGCGGCCGGAGAGGAGATGGATGTCGAGGAGTTGAAGCAGGAATCGATGATAGACTCGCTTACACAGGAGCTTGGGGCCGAGTTTCCGGCAGTGAAGAAGGCCTTCATAGACGACAGAAACAGGAGGATGGCCGAGGAAATACTTGATACCGACTTTTCCTCAGGGGTTGCTGTCGTAGGCGCAGCACACGTATCTGGTCTGGAGAACCAGATTCTCGAGGGCACAGATGAGGTTTTCGAGCCCTCCGGGAGTACGGTTCCGTGGATGAAGGTTACAAAGTACGGGCTGCCTGCCTTCATCGTTGGCTCCTTGGGATATGTGTTTATGACCTGTGGAGTTACACAGGGTTTTACGATGGCAAGAAACGCCTTTCTGGTGAACGCGGTGTTACCGTTCATAGGTGCTTTGATAGCCAGAGCCTCACCTCTTACTGCCGTAACCTCTTTCTTCGCCGCCCCGTTCACAAGTCTTGATCCGGCTCTCGGTGCCGGCATGGTCGCTGCCTACGTGGAAGGAAAGTTCAACCCTCCTACGGTTCAGGAGCTGGAAGACGTCGTGAAGCTGGAAGGCTACAGGGATCTCTGGGGTAACCAGGCCGGAAAGATACTGCTGGTGTTTCTGTTCGTGACCCTGGGATCGGCTATAGCAACGGTGCTGGCCGCTTTATACCTGGGTACAGGCCTCACCTGTTAATCCAGCATGTATTTCTTCTCCCAGCTCTTTATCCTCTGATCCCAGGAATCGACTTCGTCCGCTTCCTGGCTCCGGGTCGATGACTCGGTTTCTTCTTCCTCTTTGATTCTGAGGCCGAAGAAAGCACCTGCAACCAGCCCGAAGAGATGTGCCATGTAGGCCGTCGTTGATGAGCCGGTAAGGCCTGCTAACTGGATGAATACGTATATAGCCAGTACCGACCACATCGGCAGAGGCACACCCATAGCCAGTCCCGGTTTCTGAGGTCTGTAAACGGCCAGAGCCGCAAGCACCCCCATCGCTCCTCCAGAGGCACCTATCACCGGCTGGCTGTAGTAAAACACCGAGGTCAGGTTGGCAAAGACCGCGGAGGCCACAAATATCTTTATGAACCGGGAAGAACCCGCCTCCAGCTCCAGTACCGTTCCGAAAAGTGCTATGAAGAAGAGATTGTTGAAAAGGTGTTCCGGTCCCGAGTGTCCGAGAAAGGA
>CAKZNU010000150.1 GCA_937132175.1 uncultured euryarchaeote | reverse complement strand
CCCCACCGGGGAGCCCGATGCTCCGTCGGTTGCGACAGCCGATACCGTTACCTTGTCGCCTTCAATCACGGTGCCGTCCTGATCTGTGGTATCCTCCAGAGAGAGGTTAGAGAGGGAAGGCGCTAGACCGTCCATGTTCTGTGCTGTCACGGAGTCTCCGGATGCTGTATTTCCTGCCAAGTCCGAGATCGAGCCTGAGACCGAGATCTCGACCGGGTCAGAATCTACCTTTTCCTGGAGGAAGACTGTTACGTTGCCCGCCTTGTCGCCGGTGTCGAAGAAGGTGGAGATACCGGATACCTTTCCAGGATCGGCCTTGAAGTCTTCTGTCTCAAAGCTTGAGGTGTTGAGGCCGGAGACCTGATCGGAGACCGAGACATTAACGGCTTTGAGGCCTTCCCTGTAGCCTTCGATGAGAGATGGCGCTTCGGTGTCTTTCAGGAGAACTCTTGATGCCGGAGAGCCTGTGTTTCCAGCAGGATCTGTAGGTACTACGGTAGCGGTGACTTCCCTGTCCTGCAAGACGGAGACATCGAGGGTGGAGGAAAACTCGGAGGAGGCAAAACCCAGGTTGCTCCGGGCTGTAGAGGAGACTCCGTCGGATACATCAACGTCGAAGCTTCCGGACTCGTCGTTTTCCACAGTTCCGTTTATCCTGAAGGAGCCGGCTTCAGCCGAGTTAATAATGCCGTCGTCTACGAGCGGTGAGAAGATCGATGCTTCCGGAGCAGTAGTATCAACCAGTACAGATTCCGATTTCACCGAGTTACCTGTGTTTCCTGCGGCATCTACACCTCTTACCTTCACAGAGACGTTGTCGCCTTCAGAGGCCTGTACCACGAAGCTGGTCTCGGCATCAGGTGTTGTTGTAAACGATCCAAACGTATCTCCGCCGTCCGTAGAGACCGCCACGCTGTAATTCGTCACCCCGGATGTCTCGTCCGATGCCGGGCTCCATGCAAACTTGACGTCTCCATCATCATCGAATCCGGAGTTTGCGGATGAGTCGATGTGCTCTAGACCGGTTACCTGAGAAGGTGGGGTCTGATCTATCACTACCGCGTCCCTCTGTACCGCCGTGTCCTCAAGACCCGAGGTATCGTTAAGGCGGACGGAGAGATTGTAGAAACCATCTGAGCCCGGCAAGTTCTCCGTAAAAACCTCTCTTGAGATCCTGAGGCCTGTACCAGAGGGTATCGACCTGTTAAGCTGTGTAACGGTTCCTGTGCTGAGGTTTAAGGTATCGGCACTTAACTCGGTGTAGTTCACCTCGACGGTATACGTTTCTCCAGTGGAGAGGTAGACCGGGTCTTCGGTGGTTGGGGAGACTACCCGGTTTATCGCAGGCGGAGTATCATCCAGGTCCAGGGATCCGAACTCCTCCGAGGTATTGAGGTTTCCTGATGTATCATTCCCCGTCACTGTAAATACTGCCTCTGATCCGGATGGATCGGTTTTCGAGGCTACCGTGGCGTTTACGCCGTAGACCTCGGGCTCAATATCCGAGTCACCGTCCCAGTCGAAGCCTGAGGCAGTCTCGGAAACCATACTCTGGATTCCTGCACCTGCCTCCGTCAGGTTAGCCTCTACCGTATCCAGCTTTTCTCCGTCACTGACGACGGCATGTACTCTGAACCTGTCTCCGTTCCCGAGGCGTCCGTTACCATCTAGAAGGTCCAGAGATGTCAGGTTATCGAACCCGGGAGGTATCGAGTCCATGCCTGAGACCGAGACCGATCCTGCAGAGAGATTGTTCCCAGCGAGATCACTGATCCTGCCGGTGACGGATACATCTACCGTGTCGCTGTCGACCCTCTCAACCTGGAGGGTTATGTTTGCGGAGAGATCTCCCTGTGAAATGAAGGATTTATCCAGATTCTTCAGGGATCCAGGAGAAACCGAAAGATCTGATGGCTCAAACGAAGTCTCATCGAGGCCTGATAGCTGGTCGGTAAAGGTTACATTGACAGATGTATCCGAGAGACGGGAACCGGACTGAAGTTTCGGTGCCTCAGTATCCTTGAGAGCTGTAATGGAGTCACCCGGACCTTCATTTCCTGCAGGATCCGTGGCGTTTACAGATACCTGCAGCTGCCCGTCCGAGAGACCTGAGACATCAAGTGCCTTCGAGAAGTCTCCTGAACTGTAGGAGACTTGAGTGAGAGACACCGATGCCCCTTCAGAGTCCCTCACCGTTACGTTCAGCTCTCCAGAGTCGTCGTTCTTGACAGTTCCAGATACAACGAAGGCCTCGTCCTCAGCAGAGTTGATTCTTCCATCACCAGAGACAGGAGAGGATATAACTGTCTCCGGAGGAACCGTATCGACCTCTATGGTTCCTGAAGATGCGTTGAGACCTGTATTTCCTGCTCTATCGGTTGCAGAAACCTTCAGCTTTACGCTGTCTCCTTCCTGTGCATCTACAGTGTAGTTTGTATCATCAACGACCTCGGATGCGTAGGAGAGGCCTCCGTTCACAGATCTGTACACCGTGTAGTTGGATACTCCGGATACTCCGTCCGAGGCCTCAGACCAGTTAAAATCCACAGAGAGATCATCATCGAAGCCATCCCGAGACGTCTCATCCACATGTCTAAGGTTTTCGGGCTTGGACGGAGCAGTACCGTCCACGTAGACCGAGTTCTTCTCGTTGGCGGATGACTCTCTGCTGACTGTATCGTTCAGGGAAACGTTGACCGAGTAGACTCCTTCGGACGGAAGCTCCGAGGAAGCAATTTTCTCCGTAAATGTTATGCTTCCCGGTGTAAGAGTCGAGTTCAGGTAAGTCTTTGGGCCCAGAGTGATGTTTAGGGTTTCAGGATTCTGCTCGGTGTAAGAAAGCTCGATGTCGAGGCTTTGAGACGGCTTCACGAAGGCTGGGGAGGTTTTCAGAGGATCTATTACTGATACTTCCGGATCCGTGTTATCTACCTCGAGGTCGCCGAAGGGTACGGAGGTATTAGAGTTAGAGGCATTATCCGTCGCGGAGATCTCTGTCTGCAGACCTGTACCGTCTTCCGCAGCGGAGGGAAGCGATTTTACGGCTCCGTAGACCTCCTGACTCTGTGTCCCGTCTCCGTTGAAGTCCTGGTTCGCATCCTGTTCGTTCTGAAGAGTAACCGTAGAGAGCCCAAACTCTGAGAGGTTGGCGTCGACGGATTCGATTCTTGAGGCATCGGTCACGTTTCCGTAGACCTTCAGGCGATCCCCTGCCGTAACAACCCCGTCAGAGTCCTCAAAGTCCAGAATCCGTTTCCCGGAGAAGCCCGGAGGCACCCCGTCCATACCTGTCACAGTCACTGATCCTGAGGATAAGTTGTTTCCGGCGACGTCACTTACTTTCCCGGTGACGGAAAACAGTAACTCAAAGCTATCGACCGGAGAGACGAGAGCAGCTGAAAGATTGGTTTCCCGGTCTCCAGACGAGGCTGAGACGGTCACGGAGTCGAGAGTACCAGGGTCTACATCGAAGCTTGAGAGGCCAAATGATCCGGTATCAAGGCCTGTACCGGAGTCTGCAAAACTGACGTTGAATGAGGTATCCGAGAGGTTGAAGCCTTCCAGAAGTTCTGGAGGCTCTGTGTCCTTGGTAGCCTGTACCGAGTCACCTGGACCTGTGTTGCCTGCGGAGTCGGTGGCGTTTACCCTGATCTCCAGAGGCCCATCAGAAAGCGAGGAAACATCCAGTGTGGTCGAGAACTTGCCTGAGGAAAACGGAACTTCTGCCCGTGAGACGACTGTATCCGTGCCCTCTACCGTAACGTTGAAGCTTCCGTCCTGATCATTCGATACCGTGCCGTTTACTCTCAACGAGCCATCTTCGGCAGAGTTGACAAAGTTGTCTCGAGAGACGGGAGTGAATATACTTGAGACAGGGCTTACAGTATCCACCTGTATAACCTGTGAAGATGCGTTTAGACCGGTGTTACCAGCCCTGTCCGTAGCTGAAACGTTAATCTTGACTTCATCCCCTTCTTGAGCCTCAAACGTGAAGTTTGTATCCTCTATGACCTCAGAAGTATAACCTGTGCCCCCATCCCTCGAAACATAGACAGTATAGTTAGATACTCCAGATACTCCATCCGAAGCCTCAGACCAGTTAAAATCCACAGAGAGATCATCATCGAAGCCATCCCGAGATGTCTCATCCACGTGCCTCAGGTTCTGCGGCCTAGACGGAGCAGTACCGTCCACAAACACAGAGTTTACCTCTTTTTTTGTGGTCTGCTGTCTGACAGAGTCATTGAGCACTGCGGTGAAGTTATGTCTGCCTTCTGAGGGAAGCTGATCCGACTGAATCTCTGTGGTGAATACCTGCTGGCCGGAAGAAGGGGACTGAAGATACGAAACAGGTCCTACGGTTAGGTTAAGCGTCTCTGGATTCTGTTCTTTGTACGAAACATTGAGTGTAAGGGAGTCTGAAGGCCGGATAAATGCAGGCGAGGTGTTGAGAGGAGAGTTTACCTGTAGCTGTGGAGGCGTTTTATCTACCTTGAGGCTACCGAACTCTGAGGAGATGTTTCTATTTGAGGAGTTGTCCAGGGCTGTGACAGTACTGGATCTCGGACCTCCCTCAGGGGCAGATGAAGGAACAGAGACCTCGGCTCCATAGATCTCCGGACTCAGAGTGCCGTCGCCGTCAAAGTCCTGAGACACAGCTTCACTGGAAAGAAGCCTCGAGGTTGGAAGATCAAGCTCTGTTAGATTTGCTGATACAGAATCAACTTTCACACCGTCAGTCACGCTTGCACTCACAATCACGGAGTCACCTGTAGTGACAAACCCGTTCCCATCCTCAGCATCTACCAGGTTCAGCTGGCCTATGGAAGGAGCAACCCCGTCCATGCCCTGAACGACTACAGCTCCGGACGAAAGGTTGTTTCCGGCAAGGTCCCTGATCTGTCCCGATACATCAACACCGAGACTGTATACATCTACTGGTTCAGAAAGCCTAAGCGACGTATTCACTGTGCTCTGTCCTGTGGAAGCACCGTTTCTATCAAGAGTGGAGAATGTACCTGCAGACGGTGAGAAATCCTCTAATTGGATGGATGATATGTTCAGGCCGCTAACCGAGTCATTAAACGTAACGTTAACCTCAACATCTGATACCTTAACGCTTCCTCGCAGAGAAGGCTCCCGAGTATCCTTGGTGGCTAATACAGAGTCTCCAGGACCCTTATTACCAGCCTGATCTGTTGCATTAGCCGTTATCTCAAGTATGCCATCAGAGAGACCGGAAGCATCTATCCTGGTCGAGAAGCTTCCTGAGGAAAAAGGAACCTGGTTGCTGAGCCGGGAGCCTGAAGTACCTTTAATCGATATATTCACGTCACCGGAGAGGTCATTCAGTACCGTGCCGTTTACCTTGAGGGAACCGTCTTCGGCAGAGTTGACAAATCCATCTCTAGAGACCGGAGTAAAGATGCTGGCCTCAGGGGGTACGGAATCTACCTCTATAACCTGTGAAGATGCGTTTAGGCCAGTATTACCAGCCCTGTCGCTGGCAGAGACATTTACAGTAACCTCTTCACCCTGATCTGCACTCAAGGTGAAGTTTGTATCCTGAACCACCTCAGATCTGTATGTATCGCCCGCATCCGTAGAAATGTAAACGGTATAGTTCGAGACACCTGATACGGTATCTGTAGCCCTAGACCAGTTAAAATCCACAGAGAGGTCATCATCGAAGCCATCCCGAGACGTCTCATCCACATGTCTAAGGTTTTCGGGCTTCGAAGGAGCAGTACCGTCGACGTATACAGATTCAAGGTTGGAAACCAGATCATTCTGTGAGACCGAGTCGTTCATGGAGACGTTGAGGTCGTAGATGCCTTCGGGCGGAAGGGTGGCTCCTACAAAGCTTTCCTGTACGTTCACGGATTCTCCTGACACCAGGGTATCGTTTGTAATCGTCTCTGGGCCGAGGGTAAAGTTCAGTACCTCAGGGTTTTCCTCCGTATAGTTGAGCTCTACGTCAAGGCTTCCGGAAGGCTTGAGATAAACCGGAAAGGTCTCCGGAGAGAGCAAGTTAAGTGCTGGGGGCGTGTTATCTATCTCCAGGGATCCAAACGGAGACGAGACGTTGGTATTCGACGAGTTATCTGCAGCCTCCACTGTCACAGACGCAGAGGCCCTGTCCTGTGCATCTTCAGGTACCGTGGACTCGATACCGTAGATGTCTTCTTTCTGCGAGCCGTCGCCGTCAAAGTCTCTACTCGCGGAAGGCTCGGAGTTCATAACTGCAGAAGCTGAGAGGGCCAGCTCCGTCAGGTTCACGTTCACGGACTCGACCTTGACTCCGTCGGTAACGTTCGCGGATACCACGAAGCCGTCTCCACCTGTAGCTATACCGTCTCCATCGATGTCACGGAGAGAGAGTTCGGACAGAGAGGGTGGAACCCCGTCAAGGCCTGTTACCTTCACCTCGTCGCTGTCCTGTAAGTTTCCTGCCTGATCCGAAAAACTTTCACCGCTTCTGAGACCCACCGTTAAGCTGAACCTGTCTACAGGAGATTCCAGATCAGCAGAAACCTCACAGCTCTCGGGCACACCTGAACAAGTCCCGAGACTGAAACTTGCCGACGGAGAACTTTCTATCTCAAGTTTACCTGCAGAAACCGTCGAGGCGTTTAGACCCCTGTTATCAGAGAAGTTCAGACTGAACTCGGTGTTAGATAGAGTCTCGGAGCCGTTCAGGACAGGCTTTCTATCATCAAGTATTACCCTCTCCTGGAACAGTGCAGTATTGAAGTTATCGACGTCGTCCCTGGCGGAGAGATTGATATCGTAGATTCCGGGAGTAAGGGCTCCTGCATCGAGATCAAATATCTCGGAGCCCCGTGGATCCTCGGATGTCTCAGTCAGGATACTCTCTGCGTCCGTGTTCCCTGAGGTATCCCTGAAGTCCAGAAATGTTTTGTTCGGATTTCTCTCCAAGTAGCTGTAGTTTACCTTCAGGGTCTCCGAAGGCTTCAGGAAAACCTGTGAAAGCGGCTTAGTGATCTCAAGGCTGGACGGGGGCAAGGCATCGACCTCAAATGTTTTCACGGCCTCCTGGCCCACGTTGCCGGCACGGTCAACCGGCTGTACCACGATGCTTGCGTTTCCATCCTGAAGGGACTCGGTTCTGGAGCCGAGATCAGTCTCTACCCTGACAGAGGAAGGGATCAGGGAGACGCCTGTCAGAGATGAAAAGGTTCCCGAAAACAGTGTTCCCGAGGACTGGTTTACCTTCAGGAAGCTTTCAGAAGTATCTATACCGGAGATATTTTCGGACAAGTTCGAGGATACAACCGGGTTCGTATCTCCGGTAAGGCTAGTATTTATGGACTTGTAGACCGGCGCGCTGAAGTCCAGAGTTAGATCTCCAAAGGGATCCGTCACGTTCTGGTTTCCGGCGGCGTCCGTAGCCGTTACCGAGGCCTTTCTGGGCTCGCCCTCCGTGGCTCCAGACTTATCTACCGTGACGTTTGCACCGTATACTGCTCCATCAATTACCCCGTTCTGATTCCAGTCATAACCTGCCTCGGACTCGTTGAGAAGGGAAACGGTGCCGGCACCAAAACCAGACATATCAGCTTCCACCGAGAAAACCTCAGTGTTGTCATTTACCTCCGCAAACACCGTTGCCTTATCCCCGCCCTTCAGGAAGCCGTTACCGTCTGTTCCGTCCCTCAGACCCTTCCCGCCGAAGCTCGGTGGCTCGGTATCTGGAGTGGGACCAGATAAAGCAACGAGAGAGTTCCTGTTGTCTGTCGGTGCGTAAACTCTATTGGGTCCTACCGCGACCTCTGCTCTAACCCTGCCTTGACTTGAACCATCACCAACTGTTTCATTCCATAAGCTATCCATGGTTGTTGTATTTAGGGCAGAGAGCTCTCCCCTATCCCTGGGAACGTATACCGTGTTGTTTGCGATAGATACTCCTGCCTCTATACCCAAGCTGAACGCAAACGAGTCAACTACAGATCCTGTAGTGAGATCAAGCTTGAATAGAGAGCCGTTTCTGTCCGATAAAAATATGTTACCATCTCTTACTGCAACAGAGTCCTCTATGAAGCTACCTGAGGATTTAGCACCTCCTTCAGACCAGTTTATCTCCCAGATCTGGTTGCCTGTATCAGCTTCAAAGACAGAGATATTATGTTGCTGGCTGCCAACATGTACGATCTTGTTTTTGTAGACCGTGGGAGCCGCGGTGGAGGAAGATACCTTCTGCTGTGACCATAACTGATTCCCCTGAAGATCAAAGGATCTCAGCTCACCTCCAAATGAATCATCATATGAGATATACATTTTTCCGTTTCTTATGGCTGGAGCACCTCCAAGGCTGCTATCGGCGGTGATAGTTCTTGTGGTATCGCTGGTCACATTGTATACCGTCAGGTTCGGGCCTGTGCTGTCGAAGCTGGCGAAGCTGGATTCTCCGAATACTACGGTGTCTCTGTAAACAGCTGGAGGAGCCAAGAAAGAGTCATCGGTATTCGTGCCCAGAGACTTCAATACGTCTCCGGTTGAGGCGTTGTAGATATAGAATCCCTCGGTTCCGTACGGAACGAAAAGTCTATCATCGGCGACGGCAATGCCTTCTCCTACCGGGCTTGACCGGGAGTCCTCCCATATCTTGCTTCCCGAGGTCGTGTATGCATACAGACCGCCGCTTTTATCGGCGAAGAACACTTTGCCGTTGCTGACAACAGGAGCCGTTTTTATAGGACTTCCGACATCTACGGAGAAAAACTCCTGCTGGTCGGAGTTCAGGGCATCTACGTCAAGGAAGGACTGGTGGGTGGCGTTTGCCTGAAAGCCGGACCACTGCTGTGAGGCTGCCGGGGCCGCCAGCACGATCATAAGGACAACTGCAGCCGTGCATCTGAGGAGATGGCGGGAGGCACCTTGCATACACCTAGTTTTACTGTTCGAGAGTTTTTATTGTTGAGCCGGCAACCCCGAAGTAAGTCTGCGTGCGAAGATGAAGCTAGAGAATCTAGATATACCTGAAGGGCTGAAACAGGACTACATTGATGAAGGTATAACAGATCTTAATCCACCTCAGGAAGCCGCTGTAAACGCCGGGCTGATGGAGGGAGAGGATATGATTGTTGCGGCTCCAACCGCCTCGGGAAAAACGTTTATAGCGGAGCTCGGAATCGTTGAAAAGGCGGTGAAGGAGGAAAAAACTGCGGTCTACGTGGTGCCTCTGAAGGCTCTGGCCTCGGAGAAGTACAAGGACTTTGACGAAAGGTACGAAGACCTCGAGGTTATGATGAGCGTAGGGGACAGGGACGAGTCAGGCGAGTACCTGGAGAACGCGGACATCGTGATCGTGACCTCGGAGAAGCTGGACTCTATGCTGAGGCATAACCCGTCCTGGATTAACCAGATCGGGCTTGTGGTCATAGACGAGATACATCTGCTGACGTCTCCGGAACGTGGACCCACTCTCGAGGTCACCATCACAAGGCTGCGTGACCTTCTGGAGTTCCAGCTTCTGGGTCTTTCCGCCACGATATCTAACTCCGGTAGCCTGGCAGAGTGGCTGGACGCGGAGCTGGTGGAATCCGATTACCGACCTGTAGAACTCGACGAAGGGATCTACGAGGGAAACGAAATCACCTTCTACCCGGAAGACTACGAAAGTCCCGAGACCGAGGAGAAGGGAGGCTTCAAGACAGGTTCCGAGATCAAGGAAGACGGAGAGCCTGAAGAAGTCGAGGAACGGTTTATACAGGATAGACACGGCCGCAAGACACAGAACATCCTGGGAGATACAC
>CAKZNU010000149.1 GCA_937132175.1 uncultured euryarchaeote | reverse complement strand
AAGTAAGAGAGAAACAGGTAACGGAGTTCAGGGGATTCACGGCAGGCCCTGAAGCGGAGAGAAATAAAGAGGTTATAATCGTAGAAGGTAAGGCAGACGTCGTCACTCTTCTGAAACACGGCGTAAATAATGCTGTTGCTATAGGAGGCACTGATGAGCCTGGTGGTATATCGAAGATCGCGGAGGATAAGGATCTGAACGCTTTTCTGGACGGAGATCGTGGAGGAGATCTTATACTTGAAGAGCTGAAGGAAAAGGCCGAGCCCCGTTTCGTAGCTCGCGCCCCGGAAGGCAAAGAGGTTGAGGAGCTTTCTAAACAGCAGGTGCACGAGGCCTTGAGGGATAAGAGGCCTGTGAAATACGCCAGTTCTGGGGAAGTTGATGAGGATATCGATGAGGAGCTGAAAGAGGGTATCCTTGAGGTCCTGGATGACCTGGTGGCTACACGTGCTGTTAATGTTTTGAACGAGGATCTTGAGGTCGAGGAGAAGGCTCCTCTTGACAAGGTGGAGAATGCTTTGAGGAAGGCAGATGAGGCCTTTGCCCTGGTTCTCGACGGCGAGGTTGATAATGATCTGATCTCGATGGCGGAGGGTTACGATGTCGAGTACCTGGCCGGTATGTCCCGTTCTGATACAGCTTCTTCAGGAGAACTGGAGATCTTGACGAAGGAGAAGCTTGCAGAGGTTATTTCTTCTCGATAGAATCCATTACGATAGTTGCTGGTACGAGTAGCCGTGGATCTACATCTCCGCACAGTTTTATGTTGTAGAAGTCCCGGAACATGAACTTTCCGTCTATATCAGCTACTTTCTCTCCTTCCATGGAGACGACGTCGTATTTGAACGGTAGAAGTGTTGTTATGTATCTTCTTGTCAGTGACAGGGGTAGGAGGTCTTCCTTTATCGTTCCTATGACTTTGTTGTCGCTGTCTATTATCTTCCACTGGTGGAGTACAAGGCCCCATTCTCTGCGAAGGCCTCCTATGACTTCGTCTTTCTCCTCGTCGATTATACTGTATGATACGGGTACGTCCAGCTCCGGGTTCGTGGTTACTGTGAGCTTTCTTTCATCGTTTTTGTCGACGAATATCAGGTCTTCCCGTATCTCGGAGTCGTCTATCTTGGAGTAAAGCG
>CAKZNU010000148.1 GCA_937132175.1 uncultured euryarchaeote | reverse complement strand
AAGAACAGTCCCATTCTTTACTCAAAGCACGCCGCCGACCCGGAAGCCTCTGTGGCCGGGTACCTGGCGATGGATCAGCTGGGTTTTACTCATCCGGAGTACAAGGTGTTTGTTGATGAAAGCTTTGAGCTGGACTGTGTGGTTTCCTCGATCGTGGTTGGCGACGGGGATCTGGAGGAGTATGATGTATCCGGGTATGGCTGGGACGATTTCCTGGATCTGTGTGGTGCAAGGGCAGCAATCGGTGACGGAGACATCCATCCCGGAAACTTCGTCTACGAAGCAGACGAGGTATTTCCTATCGACTTCGGGGAGGTGAAGCTACCGAGGGACGCCGTTGCAGACATCACAGACGGTCTTTACACGGAGTGGTACGAGGAACTGATGCAGAGCCCTGAGCTTCCAGACTACAGCTCACGGCAGGACTTGGCTGAAGATCTCGTGGAACGAACGCGGAGACAAGCCAGGGAGATAGATACCGGAAGCATCGAGACCGGTCTCTACACCAGAGGCATCACCTCCACCCCAGACCTGGGCTTTACCGATGAGAAAGAGCTTGAGGCCAGCGATATGCGTGCAAGAGGAAGGCTTAGAATGATTGAGCGAGCGCAGGATCTGGAGCCGGAAGACGTTGATCCATGGGAGATGCTCTCAGACAGGGCTTAGAGGAGGCGGATGAACTGCATCAGTCCATATGATCGAGGGCTTCCTCGGCTTCCCGGATCCAGTCATTTACCTTGCTTTGAGCTTTCTTCACAGGAGGTTTTCCGGGAAAATGACAGCTGTATCTTGCGTCCAGTATCTCAATCTCTATTTCTTCCGTCTGGGAGTCAGGGACGGCCATTACGGCATCGAAACTGAGTTTGTCGCCTCTGTACTTGACCGCGGTATACCTATCTCTGCTTCCGGCCCCAGAGATACTTAGCCCCTGACTCCCTGTGAACCTACAGACCTCCCGGTAATTATCAGTATCACGTGTCAGGTTAGCTTCTCCCTCTTCTGCCTTTATACCTGCGCTCGTGCTTAGAAAACAAGCCTTCTTCCCACTTACAGGCTC
The DNA here is from genome assembly GCA_937132175.1 of uncultured euryarchaeote. Lineage (GTDB taxonomy): Archaea > Nanohalarchaeota > Nanosalinia > Nanosalinales > Nanosalinaceae > Nanosalina. The sequence goes on along the minus strand of CAKZNU010000148.1, from coordinate 3,141 downwards.
ATCCAGCTCGTAATTATCCACGTAAGCCATAGTGTTGAACAACACAGAGAAATCTTTTTCTACTTTAAGATGCTAAAAGCCTCGGTAGCAAACAAGGCTGTAAACATCTACACATAAATAAAAGTCTTTGTCACCAACTGGTAACCGTGAGCTGGATATGGCCATAGAAAAGGATGTATCGACACTTCTCGATGAGTACAGACAAATTACCGATGTATCAGGTGCATTCGAAGCCGCATCAGATACTTCACCAGGAACCGATGGAAACAATCTGAACACCTACAGACTCACGGGAGGGGTCGTAGAAGGAGTAGGTAGAACAGAGGGAGCGCTGGAATACGAGGAAGACGGGGAGGAGGTTACCGTAAATGTAGGGGTTGAGCCGACAAGCTATGGACACAGGATGACTGTGGAAGGCGGAGACCTTGAAGATGTCAGAAAAGCTCTTGGAGAAGATAGAAGCCGGGGAGCGTTTTTTCCCTGAGTACATAAGTGAGTCGACTTGGTTGTAAAGGATCCGATTGGAGGCAGTCTTCATGATCAGGAGGTAGAAAGGAGATACAAGAGAGCTGCCAACAGACTTCCGGATGGATACTGGGATGAGGTGCATAAGGAACAAGTGTATTTTGAAGACACTGTAGATCCGCGAGAGACTCTTCCTCCAAAAGGGAACACTGTCGGAGAGTTTGATCTCTTACACGTCAACTACGAGGACAAGGTCATGATGTATGAGGAAGTTAAAACCTCAGAGAGTGACCTTGACCACGCTCAGGAACAACTGGAGCGAGCAAAGGACCACTTCGAAGACACAGAATGGACAGTAATCACGTCTTCTGTCCTGGCCGAGCGAAAGCAGTGAACACATCTAAAGTTTTTTCTCAGCTGTCTCGAGATAGTTTTCTATAGTATCGAAGGCTACCCTTTCAGGCGTCCTGGCACCGTTTTTGCTGTAACTTGCATCAGTCACCTCTACCTTGAGTTCATCTGTTCTGGTATCAGGTGAGTATATCACCAGCTCGGCCTCGAGATGCTGATTGTTTCCAAGCCTTAATACTGCATATTTTCCGTTGCTGGAAGAATTTGAGGTCTGTAGATTTTGGACCCCTAGCGCAGTGCAGGCGCCTTGGTAATCCTGCTCCAGTTTCGCAATATTGTCTTCTTTTTCCTCGGCCCTGATCGCTGCACTGTCGGCAACGAAGGTCGCATGATAGCCACTTAGAGTATCATCCAGCTCATAGCTGTATACCTGGCTCACGGATGCATATTGTCTGCAAATATTATAGTTTTTTGGTTGGTGTTGGGCCTACCTTAGACAAGCTCAGAGATCTTCTCGTCGAAGCCGTCAATGAACTTCCCCCATGTGTAAAGTGATGCCTCCTGTTTTCCACGTTTGCCCATTTCCTGAGCCATCTGTTTGTCTTCGGCAAGTTTCTGCATCTTCTCCGCCATCTCCTCGGCGTCGTCTACGAGGAAGCCGGTCTCTCCCGGCAGTACGGACTCTGTCGGTCCGCCCTCGTTCACGGAGATAATCGGTTTTTCATAGCTCCCGGACTCAATAGGTGTTATACCCCAGTCTTCGTTTATCGCACAGAAAAGAGTTCCACGGCAGTTCCTGTAGAGGTCCTCCCAGTCCTCACCTGGCACGTTAGAGCGGACCTCTACGTTTTCTATCCCGGATGCCCTTTCCCTGATCTCCTCGAAGTAAGGCTTTTTGTCCTCGTTGACGCCGCCGGCAATAACGAGGTTGAAATCAGTATCAGGGTTTTCCTCAAGGAAGAGTTCCCACGCATCCAGAGCCAGGTCCTGACGCTTGTAGTAGGCGAACCTGGAGGGATAGAAGAAGTACTCATCATAGCGGTTCCCCGAGTTATCGGATGTATCGGCACCGGGATGAAGCACCGACGTCTCATCCAGATGTATCAGGTGATCCTCTGTGGCGCGTTCACGTGTCGTCTCGGAGTTAAACATTACGTGATCAAACCTCTTCCACGCAGGTCTCTCAACCGCCTCGTATACCCTGGTTGCCAGCCGGTAGAGGTTACGTTTCAGGAAACCGGAGTTTTCGATCTTGTGTCTGTATATCTTACCGTCATGTACAGGCCGCAGCGGTGTATGACAGAAACCGATCACCGGCTTCGACGAGTTCCTGTAGTTTATGACCTCTGCTACGCCACCCGTTGAGACAACCAGTCCGTCATACTCATCCATAGGAAGCTTCGTCAATGCAGCAGCCAAAGTAAACGTTGCGCCACGGAAGACCTCGCCCAGAATCGGCACGCCGCCGAGTTCCCTGACATCATGGTCCTCGAAGCCGTCGTATGTATCCTCCGGTACGTACCTGTTGCAGTAAACAGTTATGTCGTGTTCAGAGTTCTCCAAGAGCTTGAGCAAAACCTTTTCGCCACCTCCCTTGCAGTGGATCCATGCATGGTAAAGAGCCAGGTCCATACGTACAAAGAAAGCTTCAGACTTAAACAGTTTCATTCCCGAGCTCTGAAACTCATCTGGCAAGGCTGGAAAGCACGGAGAAAATCGCCTTGAAGACTGCCTGAATGAGCCTCATTAGACCTACTACCGCACCGGCTACAGCATTTGCCAGCGACCTATCAACATCTTTTGGACCATCTTCTTCTGAACTCACAACTAGATCTGTATCGGAAAAGTTATGACACAGGCACCAGGAAAACATCTTCGAAACGGATATAACACTGTAATATAGATGCATTATACAACACCCTTATACCAGACTCGAGAGCTAAGGGTCCAGAGAGCGTTTATAACACACCTATATTACACAGGCATATCTTCGGAGGGAGGTAAGACACTTCTGGAGGAGACACATCTCCACATGAAACCAGGGGGTGTAGAAGCGATTTTATCCAAGCCTAGTACTTACCAGAATCTCAAACTTGATCTCAAAGTTATTCAAGCTAGTTCCAAAAGCTTCAACAGCTGAAAGTTATCCTAAAATTAGGATTTAAGTTTTTATAGCCGCACATATATTCTATATGATAGATGTCGTTTTCATCTATTTTTATCACTGCAAAATAACATATAATGGGAGCATATAGACTCAGGAAGAATCTACAGAAGATCAGGAATAACGCGGTTCGAGCTCAAGGGTGTGAAAGCGGAAAATTC
>CAKZNU010000147.1 GCA_937132175.1 uncultured euryarchaeote | reverse complement strand
GTCTACGAGGCCTTCAACCTCACGGATGTCGTCTGCGACCCGGTCCAGGTAATTTATTGCTGCCTCGGCTTCTTCGTCCTTGAACTTTTCCTGTGGCTCCGGCCACTGTGCCTCGGAGACGAATCCTTCGCCGCCGATCTCGCTCCAGATTTCCTCACATATATGAGGTGTAAAAGGCGCCATGAGACGTACCTGGGTCTCGACTATTCGGGACGTCACCTGCTGGTTGAGATCCTCTTCCCTGTCCCTGTACTTGTTTACGAGGGAGTTAAGCTCGAAGAAGGCGTTGAGGCCGGCTTTCCGGGTCTGGAACTCCTCGAGGCCTTCCGTTGCATCTTGGATGATTTTCTGCAGTCTGGACATGACGTACCTGTCCATCTGGTTCATCTCTCTCTGTACGCCCGAGCTATGCATCTCGATGCTGCGGGTGTAAAAGCTCATGATCTTGTTGTGGTAGTCCTGTACATCGTCTTCCGTCCAGTTAAAGTCCTGCCATGGTTCTCTTGAGGCAAAGATGAAGAACCTTGTTGTGTCGGCGCCGTACTCCTCGATGGCGTTGTCCGGAAGCTTTACGTGTCCCTTTGAGCTCGACATCTTTTTGCCTTCAAGCTTTCCGAGGCCCCAGGTTGCTATGCCCTGTGGCTGGTACTTCTCGCCGAAGAGGGCCTTGTGATGGTACATCATGAAGGTTAGATGGTTCTGGATGAGGGGATAAGCCGAGGTTCTGTAGTCCAGAGGATACCAGTAATCAAAGCTTTCTCTCGCCTTTTCTACAGTGTCGTTCTCGATTCCTGTAGACTCCGAGACCTCTTCCAGGGAGCCTTCTCCGCTGAAGACGTAGTCAAAGAACTCTGGCTCCAGCTTCTCCGGATCCACGTCTTCAATTATGTTCTTTATCGTGTAGAAAGCCATGTAGATCGTGGAGTCAGAGAGAGGCTCTACGACGAAGTCTTCGTCGAAGGGCAGCTTGGTTCCGAGCCCGAAGTTTCTTATCGCAGGCCAGGACTCTACCCAGTCTACAGTGTGTTCGTAGTCCTCACGTTTCTCCTCCGGAATGATATCTATATCGTTCAGAAGGTTCTGTACGTCGTCCTTCCATCCAGGATCTCCGTACTCCAGGAACCATGACTCCTGCATGGAAACGATGACCTTTCCACCACATCTGCATCTAACCTCTTCGGAGAAGTCATACATCGAGGAGAAGCAACCCTTGGACTCAAACTCCTCTGTAAGTACGTCCTTTACAGAGTTTACCTTCTGCGAGGCGTGGTCTCCACAGGAGCCGTTGAGACGGCCTTCATGGAACTCCTTCTCGTAGACCTCGTCGGTGGCTTCCTCCAGAGCCTCCTCGTCTCCTTGGGACTCTACACCGTACTTGCTGCATGCCTCTTCCGCCGGCATACCGGTGTATTCCTCCGTGTTGATAATCTGTTTAGGTTCGATCCTTCTGACTTCATTCGGCGAGATACCGTGTTGCTTCAGAAGGGACTCAGACTCTTTGAGGTCCTGAAGTGAGATCCAGTCATAAGGTGCATGTGCAGGTACGGACATTACAAGACCGGTTCCGGAGTCGGTATCGACGAACTCCGCCGGCAGAAACATGACTTCCTCGTCGGTTACAGGATTCTTTACGTACTCCCCTACGATCTCTTCGGCAGGGACCTCTCTTACCTCATGTATATCATGGTCCTGTAGCTTGAGCTTTTCCTCTGCCTCCTCGCTTACAAGCCATTTCTCTCCGTCTACCTCTATGAGTCTGTAGGTCGAGGTATGGTCTATAACTGTATGTGTTACGCCGAAGACGGTTTCAGGCCGCAGCGTCGCCGTCGGAAAGACTACTTCCTCGCCGTCTATCTCTCCTCTGAACTTTACCAGTGAGTACTCCTGTTTCTCTGCGTCCTCTCCCTCAAGCAGATCATGTGTCGTAACAGGATTCTTGTCGTTAAGGCAGTACTTAGTCGGATGCAGGCCCTGTTTCACCAGTCCCTTCTCCCGAAGCCTCCTGTACTGCCACTGGATAAAGCGCTGATACTGGTCATCGTTCGTAGTAAACTCCCTGCGCCAGTCAACGGAGAAACCAAGATCCCTCATGTTTGGCTTGTACGAGTTCTCGATAAAGTAGTTGGCGTAATCCATTGGCTCCTCCATGGCCTCAAGATCCTCCTCAGGAACTCCGTAGACATCGGTCAGGGTCTCCCACTGCTCGTCTTCACCGTCCTTCAGACGCTCCAGAGCCCCGATAATAGGTGTTCCGGTAACATGCCACGCCATCGGAAACAGAACATTGTAACCCTGCATACGTTTGAACCTGGCGAAGACATCCGGCAACGTATAAGTCCCTACATGGCCGATATGCATACCCCCGCTAGGATACGGATACGCAACCGTGATGTAGAACTTGTCCTCGTTCGACGGATCCGCCTCGTAGATGCTCTCCGCCTCCCATCTGTCCTGCCACTTTTCCTCCACCGAAGCAAGATTCTCGCCCAGGTCCTGTGTCATATAACCAGTTTAGGAGCCAATCTATATCAACTTGACCGAAGAAAGACACTCCCGGACCGAACAACAAACAAGTTACCTGTACATAAAGAAATACAAGACTTAAAATTCAGTCAAACTAATACATAAGTGTGGTACTCACCAGATTCTCAGTACCGGCACTACTGGTAGCATCACTTGTCTCACCAGCGATAGCTGCATCAGAGGGCACAACGTTCGAATTCTCCACCTGCGGAGCATCCGGCAGAACAGGCCCCTCACAGACCCAGTGCAACAACGCCTACCAGGGAACAAGCCTCGAAAACAAGGTAGAAGTTGTTGGAGAAGGAATACAGGAATGGACGGTTCCTGAAGACGGCACCTATAGAATAACTGCTTTAGGTTCTGTTGGCGAGCCTGATAAATGTTCAAATGGATATTCTTCGGGTCGTGGAGCTGTCATCCAGGGTAATTTTGCTCTTGAAAAGGGCGAAACCTTGAATATAGTTGTAGGACAAACCGACAGATCAGGCTGTCTCTCCAATAATGATGCAGGAGGGGGTGGTTCTTTTGTTGCAGAGGGGAAGAGTTATTCGTCGGCTAGTCCTTTGATAGTTGCAGGTGGGGGAGGAGGTGCCGGCGCTCAAGATGCTGGACAGGATGCAGAAATGGCTACTTTTGGCGGAGATTCTGTTGGCATGCCTGGAGGCACTGATGGAGGTGGAGGAGAAGACGGTGTCTATGAGTATGGTAAACCTGGAGCAGGTTATGTCGGAAATGCTAATGGAAACGATAAGAACGGTGTTAGTCAGCATGCAAGATCGTTTCAGAATGGAGCTTTGGGAAGCGAGGCTGGAGAATGCAGTATCTCTAATTCAATTGGCGGATTTGGCGGCGCTGGCGGCGGGAGCGACTGTGGCACGGCAGGTTCTGGAGGAGGCGGTTATTCGGGTGGAGCAGCAGGGTGCGATTTTGGTGACAGCGAATGTCCCGATCAGGATAATGGTGGAGGTGGTGGCGGCAGTTTCATCCATGCTGAAGCAGAAAATCCCGCTACTAGTGATGGCACTTGGGATACCACAGGTACTGAACCCCATCCGGTATATACAGGCGATCCAGAGAGTCTAGATAAGTTCAACTCTGGTCCGGGCTATGTTAAGGTCAAGCTGGTTCAGGGTTCGGGGCCGGGATTCTGTAACTTCCGTGGACCCCGTAATCAATGTGTTTCGAATCAGACTAATTTTCTAAGCCAGTCTTCCTTTGATGTTTCCTCTGCTTTGCTAGTTGAGCCTTCTGCGGTTTTTCAGTCTTCTCTTTCTCAGCCCTTAATCAATGTCTCTAACTCTACGCGTCTCTCTGGCGAGTGGAGAGGAGGGTTTGAGGTTTCTTCGTCTTCTTCTCCTGTGATTGGTGCGGGCGCGAGCCTTGAGCCGGGCGAGGAGGATATTGTTATCGGGAAGTAGCTGGCTGTGTCTTCCGTTCTTGTTATAAATGATGAGATCCTATAGATGTTTATGACCCGTTTGATCTGTGTAAGTAGTGGTAAAGGTGGCGTTGGTAAGACGACTGTTACCGCGAATCTTGGTGCCGCGTTGACCGATTTTGGCGCCGACACGATTGTTCTTGACGCAAACCTAACTAACCCGAACCTTGGCTTCCATATCGGTATACCTCTTTATCCAACAACTTTACATGATGTTTTGAAAGGTGATGCGCATATCACGGAGGCTATGTATATTCATGACTCGGGTCTGCGTGTGGTGCCTGCGGGTCTCTCCGTTGATGATCTCAAGGATACGGCTCCGGAGAACCTCTCTGATGTGTTGCTGGATGCGGTCGGGGAGCCGGACTTTGTTCTTGTCGACTCCGCGGCAGGCCTCGGAGACGAGTCAATCTCTGCTATCGAGGCCAGTGATGAGGTCATCGTCGTTACAAATCCAAACCTTCCTGCCGTGACCGATGCCTTGAAGACGGTTGATATCGCGGAAGAGTCCGGAACGAATATCACTGGGGTAGTTCTCAACAAGATCAAGGATCACGATGCCGAGCTCTCGAAGGATGAAGTTGAGTCTATGATTGGTTATGAGGTTATGATGGAGATTCCCCATCATGAGAAGGTGGAGGAGGCTCTGGCGCAGAAGAAACCGGTTGTTCATCATGCGCCGGATCACCATATGTCCGAGCGTTTCAGGGTGGTGGCCTCTGATGTAGCCGGTCTTGATTACGAGCCGGATGTATCTGATCCGGGTGTAATCTCTAAGATTCTTGATCGTTTCCCGAGCTTTGTCTAGGCACAGGTTTTTAATTCGGGACCTGGCAATACTTTGTGTATGACCCGGGTAATCTCAGTTGTCTCTGGAAAAGGTGGTGTAGGAAAGACCACGATGACGTCAAACATCGGTGTAGCCCTATCTCAACAGGATCAGGAGGTTCTGATAATTGATGGAAACTTCTCGGGTGCGAACGTTGCACAGCACTTCGGCATGGGGTTTCAGGATACGTCTCTGAACCACGTGCTTGAGGGCGACGCATATATTACACAGGCAGTTTCGAAACATCCTGCCGGGGTATCAGTTCTTCCGGCGTCTATACTTGAGTTTAACTCGGAGTCAGACAATCTCAAGCACTCACTCGTGGACTTCCTGGGAGACAAGGACTACATACTTATAGATGCGGCTGCGGGAGTCGGAGACGAGGTAGAGGCTGCAGTAGAGGCCTCCGATGAGGTGCTTCTTGTCTCGAAGCCGGAGCTTCCTGCCCTGACGAATGCCCTGGGAGCGAAGAAGCTTGCAGATGAGCTTGAAAGAGAGGTAATCGGCCTCGTACTAAACGAAGTTGATAATGAAGACTACGAGGTCACCAATGAAGACGTTAGGGACCTCGTCGAAGAGGAGCTGGTAGGGAAGGTTCCTAATCACAGGGATGTCAAGGAGTCCATTGCTCTGAGGAATCCTGTGGTATCACATAAGCCGAAGTCCAGGGCCTCACACGCTATAAAGGATGTTGCTCACCGTATCCGGGGTGAGGAGCCTCCGGAGAGAGGTCTCGGAACCAAGGTAAGGTACAGGCTTGACGAGATGAACCTGATATAGGTGCCGAAGATGGTTTCTTTCTTTCACTCGTATGATCTTCGAGGAACTTTCCCAGATGAGATAGGTCCCGAAGAAGCCACCCGGGTCGGGAAGGCCTACGGCACCTTTGTGGATGCCGAGAAGGTTCTCGTCGGTAGAGATGGAAGAGAGAGCAGCCCGGAAGTCAAGGACGCCTTCGTAGACGGCATACTTTCTACAGGGACTGACGTGGTCGATGCCGGTATGATTCCTACCCCCGTCATCTACTTCGGTCAGAGAGAGCTTGGTCTCGACTCTTCTGCGGTGGTGACGGCATCACATAATCCCCCGCAGTATACCGGTTTCAAGTTCTGCAGAGAAGACTCCATGGCAATGTCCCGTGACGGTGGGATGCGTGAGATAGAAGCTATATATACGGACAGAAGTTTTGATGAAGGATCCGGTGAGCTTTCGGAGGTGGATCTCGAGGAAAGATACGTTGATGCGGTCCTGGGAGAGGTAGGTCCCGTTGATCTTGATGTAGTGGTTGATACGGGAAACGGGGTTGCAGGACCTCTGGCGGAGAAACTCTTCGAGGCACTTGGCTGTGACGTAGAGGTTCTCAACCGTGAGGTTGATGGATCCTTTCCCGAGCATCTTCCAGACCCGACATCTGAGGAGGCAAAACAGTATCTGCGTGACCGAATGAGTGATCAAGACCTCGGTGTACTGATAGATGGGGACGGCGACAGAGCTGGATTTATCGTTCCGGGCTACGGCGAGGTCTCGGAGGACGAGGCTATTGCGGTGATCTCGAGGCATCTCCTTGAGGGCTCAGGCACGGTGATACATGATCTCCGTGCCTCAAAGCTTGTCAGTGAGGAAGTCGAGGATGCAGGAGGAGAGCCCCTTGAGTCAAGAGTCGGACATACCTTCATCTCGGAGATGATTCACGGTAGATCGGACGTTGTCTTCGCCGGAGAGCTTTCAGGACATTTTTATTTCCCGGGTATCGGCTTTCCGTGGGATGACGGCCTGCTTGCGGCCGCAGTCTTTTCATCGATAGTCGAGGAGAGGGACATAGAGGAGGTGCTTGATTCCCTGCCTGAGTATCCGGTTTCTCCGGAGCTCAGGATTGACTGTCCGGAGGATGAAAAACAGAGGGTTATGGATGATGTGAGGAAGCGTTTCGGCGACAGAGACCTCTCGGAGAAAGACGGTCTCAAGATAATGTTTGACAGGGGCTGGGCGCTGGTGAGGCCTTCGAGTACGGAGCCGAAGATGAGTCTGAGGTTTGAGGCAGAATCACAACAGGATCTCAAGCAGATAAGAGACGAGGTCGAGGACTTCGTCAGGTCATCTATCGGTTCTTCGAAGTAGGTTCTCGGCGACGAATGCACCGGTGGAAACCACAGTCTCCGATACATTCTGTTGGGAGCCGTCTTCCAGCAAAGCCGGCACACAGGCCACCTTCAGATCTCCCAGTTCACCTGTACCGGTACCTGCAAACCCTTTGAGCCCGTGTCTCTGTGCGAACTCCTCCAGTGGATCCAGGCGGTGAACGTGTCTGTCCTGGAGGTCGTACTCACGGATGTCTTCTTCCCTGGGAACTCTTCTCTCATCCTGTCTGGACTTCGAGCAGTTCCAGGCCCACAGCAGCGAATCCCTCATCTCTGAGACATCTGATCCGGTTTCTCCTGACTCAAATACCGCCTGAAACCTCTCAGTATGTATATGTATCCGTTCAAGGTTTTTTTCCTCCCTCAGCTTTCTTGCCAGCTCCAGACAGTCCTGTATAGATGGTTCTTCCTGTGTATCCAGTCCGAGAGCCTCTGATACCTGTTTCATCTCTTCCCTGTCAAGGTTGATGCTGTCGAATGCCGGAAGAAGCCGGTCTATAACTTTCTCTGAGGCTTTCGCACCCATGATCCTGTAATCCAGGTGTTTAGGTATATCCAGCTTTGGGAGCTGTTTTGCCGCTCTCTCGATCTTTGCCTCGACGTTTCCGCCTGCCCTGTGGAATCCGGATAGAATCGCCAAGTCTATCTCTTTCTCGAGGTCCCCGAACCCATCCTCTATTCCTTTTCTGAAGTACGGGCCGAAGCCTTTCAGGTCGTGTCTCAGCCTGAGGGCCTCCTGGGCTCTCGATGTAAAAACCGTATCTTCTCGGGTCTCTGAGGTGTTGATGCCTGATTCTTTATCTACTATCTTCGGTCCGTCTTCCTCCTTCAACGTTCTTATGTTGCCCTCCAGTCTGGTAGTCACTTTCTCTGAGAGGGTGCCTGAATAGAGAACGGTGTCGAATCCTGCCTCGTTAAGGAATCTGGCAGAGAGCGCTCCGGCACCGGAAAGTATTTCTCGATGAACCTCCATATCCGGGCTGAAACCTCCTTCACAGACCAAAGCCTCATTCCTCTCATCTGCTTCTGCGATTGCCTCTCTGAGATCCTGCATAGACTCTACCCTGTCGTGTTTCTGTGCCTCTGTGTGTGATAGATCTATCTCGACTTCATCTATCCTGATCTCTTTGTCGATGCCTGCGTCGAAACCTGTCAGAACCTGTAGGTTTTCCGTTTGCATCCTGCCGGTGTTTTCCCTGTAAAGTTTTCTCCAGTTATCCTTCATAGTCCTTCACATAGCTGCTTTATTCTGTTTTCTGGTTTTTCGGACTTCACTACTGCGGATGCCACG
>CAKZNU010000146.1 GCA_937132175.1 uncultured euryarchaeote | reverse complement strand
AAAGGAGGTAAAGAAGGTGTGTAAAGCCGTCTCTCCGAACTGGAAGGCTGGATCGAACCCTGTAAAGACCTGCAGCCCGTAGACTGCAGTGAGTACAGCACAGAGCTGTAGAGCCATGTAGTTGAGATCGTCTTCCACGTTTTCGACGGCTCCGTAAACATCAAGTCTCTGCCTTCTCGATGACCTCCGAAAGGATACTCTGTGTCTTCGAGGTCCCGAGAGATGCTATCAGCGTGGACAGTCTTGGTCCTGAGTCTTTTCCAAGCAAGGCTGTATAACAGGTCTCGAAGAACTCTCCGGTCTCAAGCTCGGATTCGTCCCTTACATCCCACATGCGTTCATCAATCTTTTCTTCATCCGGCGAATCCTCCAGAGCCTGTAGAAGCAACTCCAAGGCCTCTACCTGGTTTTCTTCCAGTTGCTCTGTGCCTTCTGCATCCGTGTTTATCCTGTAGACGTACTTCTCCGGTGCATACTCTCTGGCCCAGTTTTTCGCGCGACGCATCCGTTCCATGGTTCTCTCAACGTTCTGTTCGGAGATATCTTCAGGCACATGTCCGGTTCTCTGCAGTGACTCTATGCCACGGGTGCGCCATTCCTTCTCCGGTACTGTCTGTGCGACGAAGGAGGCGTGTTTGAATGGAACCCTCACAGGCTCTTGCTCCGGTGTTTCCACCATTGCAAGCTCGTATACCCGTTCCTGGTGTCTGCTCTTCTTTTCGTTTTCCATATCTTCCGGATTGAAGTAATGTGATTCTATCCTGTCGAACCTGTCAAATACCTGTATGGCCTCCTCTCCGAAAGCCAGCTCTATGACGCTACGGGGCTTGCTCTGTGAAAACAGGAAACGTATCATCTCCGGGCTGTAGACCTCCTTCATATCCTCTAGAGTCATGACGTCTTCTCCGGAGCTTGAGGAGATCTTCTTGTCGCTGCCCTTGAGCCTCACGAAGTCATACATCTGATAGACCGGTGGCTCCTCTCCCCAGACCTCTCTGATAATTTCCTCTCCTGTATCACGGGAGGAACCGGCCGCGGAGTGATCCTTTCCTCCAGGCTCAAAGGATACGTCCTCGTAAACCCACCTCATAGGCCAGTCAACCCGCCACGGGGGCTTCACTGAGTCATCTTCCCTAAAGTCGATCCCGAACTCCTCCCCACATTCCTTACAGAAGTAGGTCACGGTAAACTCTCCGTTGTACTCCTTTACGTCGGTGAAGTCCTTTCCACACTCCCTGCAGTAGACACGGAGAGGCTGCCAGTCGTCCTCAAGGTCCTCGGAGCGGTACTGATCGAGTATATCTTTTACCGTATCACGGGAGTTCATTGCGTCCCGGATCAGTGAGGAGTATTTGCCTTTCTGGAACATCTCGCTCTGTCTGATGAACTCTACATCCAGATGCATGTCCTCGAGGCTTTCCTCCAGCTCTGCCTCGAAGTGTGCCGCATAGGATTCGTGACAGCCCTCTGAGTCAGGAACCTCTGACGCAGGCAGTCCTATGTGCTGCTCGTAGCTGTCCGGCTCCTCCTCAGGAACCTTTCGGAACCTGTCGTAGTCGTCCCAGCTGTAGATAAACTTTGCTTCCTCGCCGTAGTTTTTCAGCGACTTATAGACAAAGTCCGTCGTGATTATCTCCCTGAAGTTTCCGATGTGTACATGGCCGGAAGGCGTTATGCCAGAGGCCACTACATAGGTGTCTTTCTCCGGGAACTTCCGGGTCACGGCATAAGCCAGCTGATCCGACCAGAAAAGAGGCTGTTCCACCGCTACCGAACCCCCGGCGAACACTCTGTATCCTCCGTATTTTTGTGAACAGAATCTATAAGCATCATATTCATTTTACAGGCGTCGGAAGCTTTTAAGACAAGTCTCCGCGCCGACTGTTTATATAGAACACGGAACCATCTCGAAACATGTCATCCTTACTATCTGTTAATCCGCGTCTGGTCTTTTTACTCGGGTTCGTACTGGCTGTAGCAGCGTTCATGTACAGAGACAGGGACAGCATACAGAGGACCTCAATACTTTTCTACAGAAGGACTGAATCAGGAATAGACAAGATAGAGAGTCTGGCAGCAAGATTTCCAAGGTTCTGGAGTATCTACGGATGGGCAGGTGTTGCAGTCTCCATCTTGGTTGTACCACTTAGCCTTCTCATGGTGAAACAGAGCATAGAGCAGGCAATAGCTACAGGAGGTCAGACCGGCGGACCTTCCCTTATAGCTCCGGGAATATCCGGTGAGGCAAGTTTCCAGTCAGGAATCTCCTTCATACCCGCAGAGTATTACATAATCGGTATCGGCGTGCTTATGGCAGTACACGAGCTCAGTCACGGCGTAGTAGCAGCCGCAGAGGACATGGAGATAAACTCTGTAGGGTGGATAGTTCTCGGTATCATCCCAGGAGCCTTCGTGGAGCCGAAGGGAGAAAAGATGCTGCCAGGAGACGGCAGCGAGAGCGACGGCTCGGAAGAAGATGACGACTCAGAAGACGAAGACGGGGACGGCGAGTCACGAACAGAGGATAGTTCCAGCGGAGGTCTCTGGCATCAGGGCACCATCTCCTCGAGGCTGAAGGTTCTGGCGGCCGGTTCCTGGGCTAACTTCCTTACAGCAGGGCTCTTCACGCTGACAGCGGTTTTACTTTTCTCGGTGGTTACAACCCCGGTAGGTGTAGGCTACGATGCCGCAAACGGCACTGCTGCGGAAAGAAACGGTCTGGACAACGGAACGATATACGAGTTCAACGACCAGAGGGTAAGATACTCCAACCGCCTGATAGAGCTCACCTCAGGTATAGGGCCAGGTGAGGAGGTCTCCCTTAATACGTCTGAGGGAAGCTTTAGCTTCCAGGCAGAGGAGAGAAACGGCTCCGGACATATAGGAATTTTAATGTACCGCAACTCGGGCTTCGTGCCGACCCTGCGTGATATGGTGGCGGATAGACGGGAGATCAAGCCGGGTTACTCGTCTTTCGAGGGAGGTATCTCTTGGACTCTTTCCCTGTTCCAGATGGTGGCTTTGCTCAATGTCCTGATAGGTCTGTTTAACCTGCTTCCTGCAAAGCCTCTTGACGGAGGTCAGATGGTGGGTGCAGTCCTCGATCACTTCTCGGAACGTCTCGGCAAAGCCTTTAACGCCTGGTCTCTGCTGGTCTGGGCAGGTATACTGCTTTCGATAGTCTACTCATTAGCCCCGATCTAGGCCTGAAAACCTTTAAAAGCTTTGTGTGTGCATTGTAAGCTTGCATTCCCTTTGACAGCTATCAGGGTATGTATACTAAGGTGATCTATATGACAGAAGATGAAGCAGAATGTCCTTACTGTGGAGAGGTTTTTCAGTCCGATGAGGAACAGGATGCAACGACGAAGGAAGGAATTCACAGGGCTAATGAGCACGTAAGCAACAATCCTTCGAACGATACCAGCAGTTCAAAGTCTGACTCCGATATAATCAGGAAGTGGAAGACTGAAGGCAAGCGAGCCTGAGGAGTTTCGGGGTACCTCTCCAGAGTCACCTTTCGTTTCTTCTTTCTCACACAAGACCTAAAAATATCTCACAGGATTATCTATCCATGACCTACAGTATTGAACTTGTCGATCGAGATCAGGAGATAGAGGCTGAGGAAGGTCAGTCCGTTCTCCAGGCTCTCCTGGACTCTGGTATTGACTGGATGCATGCGTGTGGAGGCTTCTGTAACTGTACCACCTGCAGCATACAGGTCGAGGAGGGTATGGATAACCTCTCCGAGATGCATCAGGATGAGAAAAACACGTTGAGACGGTTCGAGGGCGAGGAGGTACTGGATGGACCTTACCGTCTTGGATGCCAGGCAGAGGTACAGGGCGACATCAAGATAAAAAACCCGGGATGGTACTGATAGGTGGTTGAGCTGAGGGATCTAATCGTAGTGGGTGCGGGGCCTGCAGGATCACATCTCGCACAGGAAGCATCCGAACAAGGCCTTGACGTCTTGATGCTTGAAAGATCCGAGGAGATAGGTCGGCCTCTGGCATGTTCGGGACATGTCTCACCGGATATCTGGGGTTTTGTTGACTCGAGAGAAAGTCTTCTTCAAAACAGTATAAGGGAGGCCAGGTTCCATGTCGAAGGCAGTTCGTACAGATTCTATCAGGAAGAGCCTGTGTCTTACGTGATGGATAGGGTGGGCTTCGATAAGAGAAAGGCGGAGATGGCACAGGAGTCCGGAGCCGAGCTCCTGATGGGGGAGGAAGTCGTCTCCGTAGATGAGAGAGATGACTGTGTCGAGGTCTCTGTCGCCTCCGGAGAGACATACAGCTCGAAGGTTCTCGCGGGGTGTGATGGAGCGTCCTCAAAGGTCAGGTCAGAGGCAGGTCTGGAAGAGCCTTCACGTTTCTATCAGGGACTCCTGTGCTTTGTCGACGTACAGGATTCCTCGGACAACGTGGATGTGCATCTGAATGTTCCGGAGTTTTTCGGCTGGAGGATACCTAGAGGAGAAAACATCGAGTACGGCGTGGCTGTCCCTCCTGGAGAAAGCCCGTCCGAGTGGCTTGATAAGGTCCTGGATAGACACGGTGTGGAGAGATCCGAGACCTTCAACACCTGTGCAGGAGGTATACCTGTTGACCCGCCTGACTCTGTGACAACGGACCGTATATTTCTGGTAGGGGATGCTGCAGCACAGACTAAGCCTTTCACGGGCGGAGGAATACTTTACGGTATGCGCTGTGCTGAGACAGCATCCCGATACATAGATCCGGAGAATCCTGACCCGGCAGGATACGAAAAGGAGTGGAGAGACGAGCTTGGCAGAGAGATCGGACTCGGGAAGCTTATAGAAAGGTTTTACCTTCTGCCGGGTTTCCTGCAGAAGCCGGTTCTGCGCCTGTTTTCAGGTAGTATCGGCGTTCATATGGACAGGCCTTCCTCTCTTTTCTCACGCGCCCAGCTCCGTGCCATGACTTCAAGCGGGATTAAAAAGATTCGATCACGTTTCCGAAGTTAGTGCCTATGTGATGCATGTAGGAATTATTCCGGACGGAAACAGGAGGTACGCTGACCAAAACTCGATCGACGAGAGACAGGCATACAGGGAAAGCAAGGAAACAGTAAAGAAGGTATCAAGGTCACTGAGGGACAGGGTCGAAGATCTCTCCGAGATAACGATATACATACTTTCCGAGGACAACCTGAAACGGCCGGAGGAGGAACTAGATACGCTTTTTTCGCTTCTGAGGGATGAGATATCTGAGCTGAAGAACTTCTTTGATGAACATGACTTCAGCGCCAACTGGGCCTCTACACGGCCGGAGGCTCTACCGGACGACGTAAGAGACCAGCTAGAGGATATAGACCAAGAGTTCGACAACGGTGAAGTAACTGTAAATATGCTGGTATCTTACTCAGGAAGACAGGACATAGTGAAAGCCTCGAGAAACCTCTGTGGAGGAAAAGAGATAAGCTCCGAGAACCTTTCAGACTCACTGGAGGTGGATTCAGAGGTTGATCTGGTAATACGCACGGGAAAAGGCCCGAGAAGGGAGTGTCTCTCAGGCTTTCCGATATGGAACTCCAGCTACGCTGAGTACTATCATGTAGACAAGAACTTTCCCGAGCTTGAGCCACAGGATGTAAAGGATGCTCTTGAACACTTCAGGTCTTTGAGGAGGTGTCGTGGAGAGTGACGTATGACTGCTGGAACTGCGGGGAAAACATGCGTGAACACGTCGCATGCGAGCTACTGTGTGAAAACTGTGGAATGATACGTGACTGCTCTGATCCATAGCTAGGGCTTTCTGTCAGATCTTCTACACCTGTTGCACAGAAGGAACATGGTTTTTTCCTTACATCCCTCACGTGTACACTCTCTAAACAAATTAAACACTTCCCAGGCGAAAGCCGGCTGCGTACAACCTGTCTAAACAGTACGCAGTATGTAAAACGTTAAAAGGAACCTCCGGAATACTACAGGAGATGCTGAATTGGGTCTTAGCCTGTATAGACAGGGCTTGACTTCTCCAGCTAGACTTTAAGTACAGAGAAGTGTCTAGGTCTGGTTTACAGGGTAGGTTATCTCCGAGGTTTCGCTGTCGGCTTTTTCCACCTTTATTATGTTCTCTGCCTTCTCTCTTCCTGCGCCGTGGTGTGTTATCAGCAGTATCTGGTTGAACTGGTTCTCTGCCTTGTGGATCATCTCAAGAAGGTTTTCCCTGTTCTCGGAGTCGGTGGCGTCCGTTGGTTCGTCTACCATGAGGAAGTCCGTTGACTCCGTCATCTCCGCGAGAGCCAGCTGGTAGGCAAGTGCGGTAAGAGTCCTCTGTGCTCCGCCCTGGTAATCTGTTATACCGAGTTTCTGCCCTGCGTTTTGCGGTGTTCCTCGTAGCTGATAGCTTTCTCGGTCTATACTCAGATCCTTGAACTCCTGTGATGCAGAAAGCTCCTGATACCACTTAAACACCTTTCTCTCAAGTCTCTTCAGGTTAACCTCCCGCATCTCCTCCTCAGAGCTGCTGTATACCTTCCGGATCTCCTTTGCCTCTTCTATCTCTTCTTCGAGGCTTTCAAGTCTCTCTATATCTTCCTCTATCT
>CAKZNU010000145.1 GCA_937132175.1 uncultured euryarchaeote | reverse complement strand
GGGTATAGGAGCTATACCTGTCTGTGGAACAGCTTACCAAGTGAACGCGATCCAGAAGGCCTCGGAGATCATGGGTGACTCACCGGGCAACATTATCCTGGTGACTGACGGAACCGTTCCACCGGACGGAGGAATCTATGCACCGGGAGATCAGGAAAGAGTTTCCTCAGCCATAACAGATCCTCTTTACCGTGAAAACGCTGTAGAGGAGGCAAGCGAACTTGGATCTGACGTGGATCTAAGTGTCGTGGCAGTCGGAGACCACTCCGGTAACGAAGAGTTTCTTGAGGACCTGGCGGATGCCGGCGGTGGTGAGTTCTACTCCAGCAAGGAACAGTTCTTCCGTCTGGAGAAGAACTTACAGGGTGGTGGCGGCAGCGATCTCAAAGGCATCACGGTCGCGGAAAACGATCACTTCATAACAAGGTCTATAACAGGACTTGGTCTGTCCGTGACAGAGCTGGATCAGGTGGAAAAAAAGCCTTCGGCAGAGGTCCTACTTGAGACGTCTACCGACAGACCTTTCCTCACGACGTGGAGATACGGCCTTGGAAAGGTCGCTGCCTTCAGCGGAGGCTCGGAAGATCTCAAACGCGTAGTATCCCGGAGCCCGAATCTTGTCTCCAGAACGTTGAGCTGGGCTATCGGAAACCCTGAGAGAAAACAGGAAAAGTATATCTCGGTTGACTCAGGAAGGTACGGAGAAGATGTTTCTCTCGTGGCATCTTATCCTGCCGAGGGATTTGTCCGGTCTGGCCCGGATACTTACCGGGCGACGACAAACCCGGAGTCACTTGGCTTTCACAGGTTCCTCGGAGCAAGCTTCGGATACAACTACAGGAAAGAAGTACAGCAGTTAGGCTATGACGCTGCTGTGATGCGGAAGATGTCTTCTATAACCGGTGGCGAGGTTCTCGAGAGAAGAGAACTCTCCGAGCTGCGTGAGGCAGCAAGGCAGAAACAGACGTCCACTGTGACCTATACATCCCTTACGCCAGCGATCCTGACGTTAACTATGCTTGTATTCCTGGCACAGACAGGGTACAGAAAGAGGAAAGGCTGGCTCTGAAGACAAGCTTTAATTAAGGGGTCTGTACAATTTAGGGATATGGGAGTTTTAGACTCGATTAAAGGCGTGGTAGGTGATTCGGACAGCTCGGACTCTGGTTCATCTTTTGGTGACAGTGATTTTGACAGCTCTTTCTCCGGAGGCTCCGATGATTCAGGACCTGGCGGAGGCATGAATACTTCGGACGGTCCTGATCTGGGATCGGGCCCTAGCAACGGGCAAAGCCCAGCTTCTCAAGGCCCTCAAGGTACAGGCCCACAGGGTCCGCCTGGTCAATCTCAGGGACCGCAAGGTAGCCCACAAGGCCCTCCTGGAGGAGATATGAACGGTTCTACTGGATCTATCGGGGGTGATCGGCCTCAGGGTCCCGCGCAGGGTTCTGGTCAGGGCTCACAGAGATCACAGGGATCACAGGGACCTCCGGGGCCAGGTCTCGACGGATCTCCGAGCGGAGGAAGATCTCAGTCACCTGGTTCAGCCGGTCCACAGGATCAGGCAGACTTGATTCCGGGCGGATCAGCCTCTGGAGGCGGAGGTTCTCCGGAAGGTGCGGGAGGCTCTCCCAATCCACAGGCAGGTAGGCCTTCCGGTGAGGGATCTCCACAGCTAAGTGATACGACACGCCGGAAGATGGAAAATGCTGGTATGAGTCCTGAAGGAGAAGGTGTATCCAAGGAAGATTTCAACCGTCTGGTGGAACAGAACCAGAGGATAATCGATCTGCTTAATGACCTGGTGGACAATATGAACTCCCGTAACAGTCGGCGGTAGAAACATTGTTTACATGTTGGCTATGGCCATGAAGCTTCTGAAGCCTTTTACGAAGAGGTACAGAGCTATTATCCACTTGTACTCTCCGAGTACTGGAGGTGTGCCTGTGAACAGTATGGCGGCGGACATCACGTCTGCCATGCCCCCAAGTATCAGCACAAAGATTGTCAAGGGTAAAGGACGTACTATGGAGCCTATCCCCTTGTAGAGCAAGACGGCTGCATGCAGGTTAAGTACGGGTTCAGGTACAAACGTCTGTGTGAAGTAG
This sequence comes from uncultured euryarchaeote, assembly GCA_937132175.1. Classification (GTDB taxonomy): domain Archaea; phylum Nanohalarchaeota; class Nanosalinia; order Nanosalinales; family Nanosalinaceae; genus Nanosalina. The sequence goes on along the minus strand of CAKZNU010000145.1, from coordinate 6,182 downwards.
ATCAACAGGGCGGATGCTATATCTATGTACCCGGCACGCTGTGTCAGGTATAGAAGCTTCACGTCTCGACACTATTCCAGCGTAACTACCTTGTCCGCAGCGTTTTTCAGGGCTGTGGAGAATCCTGGCTCCATACCTATCACTACTGTCTCCTTTCCGAGTTCCTTTGCTTTCTGTATCACAGGTAGAAAGTCTGCATCACGTGTAACAAGAACGATCTTATCTATTTCATCGTTGAATACTGCTTCCGATGCCTCTGTCGACATGTAGACGTCGACGTCGCTTTCCTTGGCTTTTTCCCCGCCCAGTCCGAGCTCTGCCTCGAACCCCTGTGAGATAATCGCCTCTATAAGCTTGTCTGAGGCATACTGGTTGAGAAACACCTTTCCGATCTTTATGTTTCCGAACTCCTCGGTTTTTTCCCTGAGCTCGTCGAAGTCAAGATCGAACTCTTTGCGTACAACGTTAGGTCCGTCCACGAAGATTCCTACGTTGGGATCAGAGTTCACCGAGTCCTTGATCTTTTCGAAAACCATATCTGGTGTTTCGTCTGAACACTTTTTATGGTGGGGCGGAACCACTCAAGGTCAAAGAGCTCTCGGGTGTTCCCAGCTGTTTCCTCCACCACATCTGTCTCAGGGACGTCAAGTATCTCCGATACCGCCTCTGCAGACTCCAAGACGTTTACGGGAGAGTTTCGTTCACCTCTGTACAGGAAAGGTGAATCCGTCTCCAGCACCAAGTTCTCAAGACCTATCTCTTCTACGATGTTTCCCACTCTGTCCGAGTAAAGTACCTGTGTGGAGACACCTATCTTCCAGCCGTTTTCCGTTGCCCTCTGTGCGAGCCCCGGCCTCCCGTTGAAACAGTGAAGATACACCCCGGTCAGGTCATAGGCTTCAAGAATCTCTATAGATCTTTCCTCCGCACTCCGGGTATGTACCACCACCGGCAGACCTTTTTTCTCTGCGGTCTCAACCATTTCGCGGAAAACTGATTCCTGTCTCTTCCTCAGATCTTTTTCGGTGACATGGTGGTGATCAAGGCCTATCTCACCCACTGCAAAGGTCGAGTTTTTCTCTATCTGTCTTTTTACCTCCTCTACCCTGTCAAAGTCCTGTGTGGCGGTCGGATGCAGGCCGAGGTTTGCCTTCACGAATCCATCTGTCTCTTCCTGCAGCCTCATAGACTCCCTGTTTGATTCAGGATCTCTACCGGGATTAATGACTCCGGAGAGGAGGCTGCGGCATTCATCCAGAACCTCTGATCTATCGGAGCTGTATCTATCCATGTCTAGGTGTGCGTGGGCATCAAGCGGTTTCATAGCCTAAAACTCCGCAGTAAAGCTTGAAAACCTCTTGCACTCTCTATCACCGCAGGATTTTTATTTATCGCTTTCGTACAAGGGTTCGGTGGTTAATGTGTCCGGTCTGATCAGACATGAGGGATTCTGTCTTATATGCGGAAACAGCGTCTATCTCAACCAGAGGTTCGTTAAGACCGGAAGAGGCAAGATCCATGAAAGCTGTCTGCAGAAAAAGATTGAGGAGGAAAGGATAGGCTAGACTATCTTTTTTCCCTGTCGAGCCTGGAAGCCGTAGCACCGCTCTGTTGCATGTACTTCGAGTCCTTTTTCTCTCCGTACGGATTTTCTGCCTCCGAGGTCATTGTCTCGAAGACCACCTGACAGATCCTGTCCTCAGGATATATCGTTATCGGTACGTTCCCCAGGTTCTGTATCTCCAGAGTTATCTGGCCTCTGAAGCCTGGGTCGACGAAGCCAGCGGCTGCATGAGGTATCAGGCCAAGCCTCGCATAGCTGGATCTTCCCTCAATCCTTGCCACAAGATCCGAAGGCACATCAAGGGTCTCGAGCGTGGTACCAAGTACAAACTCTCCCGGATGCACAACCATTCCTGTATCCGTGTCAGCAGTCTTTCTCTCCTTGATATCAGAGTATGTATCCATCCTCTGGGTATCTATAGCCTTCACCTTCCGGGTCTCAAGCACACCAAACTCGTATCCCAGCCTGAGATCCAGAGAGGAAGGACCCAGCTGCAGATCAAGATCCATATCAGGACCGTCCTCAGTAACCACAGCGCCTTCATCCTCTATAAGCTCTCCGAGGTCCCTATCCGAGAGTACAGTCATGAATCATTGATTCTGGTGAAGCTTTTAATCATTTGAACATAGATTGAGGACGTGAAAAGAGCGGTTTTACTGGGCTTAATGCTTCTTATTCCGGCTGGAGTACTGGCCCAGGTCAGCTATACCCTGGACTCGAGACCTGAAGAAGTCGATGTGACCGTGAGCATAGAGCTTGACTGTGGTGATGAATGTCCTGTATCCGGCTGGAACCTCCCCTCCTGGCCGCTCCCTGAGGACACAGAGGTGATCTCCGTGAAGGACTCGATGGGGCCTGTAAAATCCTATGAGGTGACGAACGGATCCCTCTCCATAGAGACGAACACCGGTGAGCCACGCAGAGAAGACAAAGTAAGGATTAAAGCGGTGCTGAACTCTGATGGACAGCCTGTATACGAGGGACTGAGGAAGAGAAGTATTTCCCTCCCGGGCGTTCCCGGGGAAGAGACGACGGTAGTTTTACAGGGAGAGGATATCCTGTCCTGGAGATCCGGATACGGCTTCAGCCAGGTCGGAAGCTCCGATTCACCGATCTTCCGTGGGAAAGGACCGGTTAACATCAGGTTCAAGTCCGGAAGGGGATACCGCACCGAAAACTACGTTTTCTTCGGAAGCAAAGGATTTGAGGGATCCAAGGAGGCTTACTCAACTGCGGTATCCCTTACAGGCCTAGAACAAAGCTTCGATAGGTTTCCGGTATCATCCATGTCTTCCGGAGTCTTCAACGCAACGGTAGGAGAATGGAGTGCCGGAGAGTATGTATCCGGAAGCATCAAGCTCCGAAGAGATATGGATTCTGAGAGAAAGGCTTCGGTGCTTGCACACGAGACTGTTCATGGACTCCTGGACAGAAAACTGGACTGGGATAGAACATCAAGTAGCTATATACAGGAGGGAGTAGCAGAGTCCGTAGAGACCGCATTCAAACGCAGACGAGATAGCGAAAGAGTGCCAGAGCTCTTCGGAGAGGAAAAGAGCTTCACGACGGAGAGAAACGGCAGAAGATACAGGGTTACAGTACCTCCAAATGGAGATCGTGACACTCTGGAGACATACTACGAGGCGGATCTCGACTTCATGGAAAACTGGAATCCAATGAACTCTCCGGACACCAGAAGATTTGGATACGCTTACTCCGAACTTATAGTCAGAAACCATCTGATGGAGGAAAATACATCGCTTAGAAGCCTTATAGACAGGCTTGATCCAGGCCACCCTATATCGGATCCACAGGAGAAATGGCGTTTTTACTCCTCCGTCCTTGATACCTCGCCCTGTTCCGATGCCGAGAGCCTGGAGAGATGCCTGGAGGATGTCAGAGCCTTCGAACTTCCGGATAAAGAGGAGATAAGAGACGATTACTCTGTAGTCTCCGAGACGGATGAAGTTGAGCTTGACCAACGAGAAGTAGATACTGAGAGAAACTCCCAAAACCTCTCAGCTGGTAAAGACAGTGCCAGCGAAGAACTCAGTAAAGGTTCAGAAGCTCGTAACTCATCAGAGAGAGAAATAGATCATCTCAACCAGAGTAAAGAAAACCTTTCATCAGGTGAGAAAGATTCTGGAACCGGGAAAAAGGTCGAGGTATCTGTACAGGAGTCTCTGCGTCTTTCCGGAGACGAGGAGGGTCCAGAAAACACACACAGGTCTTCGGACCACTTATCAGGTTTTATTGATGTATTCTCCCGGTTTCTCTCGGGACTCCTTTCTTAACTCTGCCCGATCAAGAGATGTTATGCCAGTTAGGGATAGGGCCCGTGTATTTCTGAAAGGTGTTGCGATGGGTTCCGCAGGCGCGGTTCCCGGTATCTCGGGAGGCACCGTAGCCCTTTTACTTGGTATATATGATCGCCTGATCTCGTCCGTCTCCAGAATCTCTATGGACTGGGTTATTTCAGTCGTTAAATCCCTGCTGTATCTTGACAGAGAGGAGTTTCAGAGGCGGTTTCAGGAGGCAGACGGATACTTTGTAGCTACTATCGGGGCCGGCATAATGACCTCTCTTGCAGGACTTTTCTCAGTCATGGGATATCTGGTCTCGGCGGCGCCTGTACCGGTTTTCGGCTTCTTTACAGGACTTATACTTGCATCCGTACCTGTGCTTTCACGGGACATAGAGTTTGATTCATGGAAAGCTTATCCGGTCTCAGTAACAGGCTTCCTATCCGTACTTTTCCTGGCGGGTCTGGGGTCTTCCTCCCTTGGACACAGCCTGCCGGTTCTTTTCTTATCAGGTATGTTTGCGGTCTCGGCGATGGTCCTACCTGGAATGTCAGGGTCCTTGCTCCTAGTGGTCCTTGGCCAGTACGCGTTTATCTCGTCCTCAGTCTCATCGCTTACGGAGTCAGCTCTTTCAGTTTCTCTTGACGCCGGTACGGTCTCAAGCCTCCTAAACCTTTCAGCCTTCGGAACGGGAGGGCTGGTAGGTGTCTTTACGGTGGCCAGAATCGTCGAGAAGGCTCTGGAGAGATCTCGGAACCTCACCATGATCCTGCTTGTGTCCATGGTTGCAGGGGCTACAAGAGCACCACTTATTCAGGTTATGGAGAACCTGGAGTATACAGGGCCAACGTCCCTGATAACTCCGCTTGCCGCATTTCTGGCAGGTTCCGGAGCTGTACTTGCTCTGGATAAAAAAAGCAACAGAAGCGTGGGATAGATACCTATTTATCTCTATCTTATCCTGTACCTGAGTACTGCTGCGACCCCACCCATATTCTCCAGACGCTGTCCTTCCTCGTGGTTCGTAGAGATTATCTCCAGCTCGGAGCCCATATCCTCCGCAGTCTCACCCAGTGCATCTACCACGTGTGAGATATCCTCCAGTTCCATGGACTCTCCACATTCTCCACATTCTATCTCATCCTCGATATCGGGTTCGTCCTCCCAGACAGAGGCTTCGTGGCCGTTCGGACAGATATACTCTGCCTGATACAGCTCTGTATCCTCCGAGATGAGAACCGTATCGACGGCGCCCATGTCCATAGCCTTCTGTACCTGCTGTACGCCGTACTCTGACTTTCCGTTTTCCTCCTTCAGATTCTCCAGGAAACGGTTTACCTCCTGTTTCTCTCTTACCGCCTCCGAGTCCTGAAGACTTTCCTCCGCCTTCTGTACAAGCTCCTTCAACGCGCCTTCTCCGGAGTGTCCAAGGGACTCCCTTGTAACGACTTTTTCCTCAAGCTCGCTGCTAAGATAATCATCGTCCAGAAGCTTATCTTTCACAAAGCCGGGACCGCCGACAACTATCCCAAGAAGCTTGTCCTCACGTGCCTTATCCAGAAACGCGTTTTTCGCCTTCCCAGCTATCTCCTGTAGAAAACTCTTCAGCATCTGCTTTCTGAGCCGTGCGAAACGCTGAGCTGACTGTCCACCTGCACGTGTCTTCCCAGGTACGTTCGAATCCAGGGTATAAGCCGTCTTCACGGAGTTTCCCTGAAGGTAACCGATCGCAGCCTCGTTTTTATCACAGACAATCAGGCCGTAAACCCTATCATCCACGATCATATCCTTCAGGGGCTGGAGTACAAACTCCTTGTCACATCTGTAATGTCGGGACTCTATCGGCCGAGGCGGATGAACCTCCCAGATCTTGATCTCCGGACGACCCTCCGTATCCGAAACATTTCCTGCAAAAAAAGCAACACCGTTTTCAGGCGTAACCTGTTCCTCCTTCACCTTCCTACCAATCTTTCCCAGAGCATCCTGAACGTTCGTACGGGTGTGTTTGGACTTGATGTTTTCCGCCTCAGACTGCTCAGAAGTCACAAAATCCGAGATCTTCGACATGTCGTATCCCGACGGAATATAAAGAGAAACAAGCTCCGTATTCCTCCCACGAATATCCTCCAGCTCATTCAACAGACGCTTCAACTCGTACTTCGACATACCCTTCTGGTTTTCAGAATCACTCATGCATCCGGTTTCCCGAAAAATTCTTTTAACTCGTATATCTAGACGTCCAGACAAGCTACAAAACTACTTTCCGATCGTTATTTTTCCGTTTCCGGGTTTGAGTTCGGCGCCGGCTCCTATTT
>CAKZNU010000144.1 GCA_937132175.1 uncultured euryarchaeote | reverse complement strand
CTGTGGAGTTGAAGGTCTTCGTGGCGTTCAGACCGGAGAGCTCTGTGCCGGCTACCGTTGCGTCTATCGTTGACTCGAAGGTTCCTGCGGTATCATCCGCACCCTCAAGGCCGAAGTACTCGTCTACTGCTCCTGCAGTAGCGGTCTGTACTTCTCCCCAGTTTACAGATCCGTTTGCTGCAAAGACCTTGCTTGCGTCTGCTCTCCACGTGTAGAACTCATCTCCTCCTGCACCCAGTACGAACTCTCCTGATGCATTACCGTAGAGACCAGCCCAATCCACCGTAGTCTGTTGACCGGAAACGTTTACCTCCGTGACGTTTCCTCCAGGCACCTGTACCGACTCCTGCTGTAGAGACCTGAACTCGGATAGAGTCCTGATCTCTGTGGTGTTCGCTGCATCAGGCTCTGAAGTACCGGTCGATGGCTCCTCAAGCTCCTTGGCGCCTGTACCCGAGATACCGCTGACCTCGTAGTACTTCTCGTTGTTAATAACTACTTCCTGCGCTGTTACGCCTGCAGCTGTCTGGCCTGAGGTAATGTTGAAGCCTCCACCACATCCTATCTGTACCTGAGACAGGGTATCCGCATTCGGACAGACTAGTACCCGGTCCGTATCAAGCTCTCTTGGAACAAGCAAGGAGTGATCCTTGATCTTGCTGTAGCTAGGTCTGTCAAACTTGATGTCAACTACGGACTTCCTCTGTGCCTTGCTGGATGCAAAGCTTATGTTCTCGGCATCGAGATCGTCGTTGAAGTTGACGTCTATCTGTGCCGCCAGACCTGTGCCAAGTCCTTCACCAAGTACGATTTTTCGCCTTGCGTTTGCTATGCCTTTCCCTTGTACTGTAGGCGAGAACAGAGGCCGGGATCTCAGGCTGGCATTCTTACCTGGTGGAATGTTGAAGATGTTGAATCCGAACTCATCTCTTTGACCCTGTGGTATGTCGACGTTGAGGATCAGGGAGTCTTTGTCTCCCTTGTTCGATACAGTTGAGGAGAACGTCCCTGTTATGTTGTAGGTTCCGTTCTCGAAGAACCTCTCCTGGAAGGATGCTCCCGCTGTATCTCTAATCTCCGCTACGCCTGTACCGTTGACCTGGAAGAAGGCGTTTCCTCTTTCTCCCTCACCGAACTCCACACCTATGTCTACGGTAGGATTCTGATCAACGGTCAGATTATCGTTCTCTCCGTTCAACGTCAGGTTGAACAGCGACTCTTCACCAAGAACCTCGTAATCCTCGGTTGTAGTCGTCACGCAGTTGTTTGCCTCGTCACATACGGTGAAGTTGTACTCATGGTCACCTGGCGGAACAATCGTGTCAAACGTGAACGATCCTGTCTCCTCGTTGAACTCCATAGGATGTGTGGACAACCAGGTTGCCGTGATGTTTGCGCTGTCAACCTCGAAGTTGTCACTGACCTCATCAACCACAAACTGTGTAGGTTCGTCGACGAAAACCTTTCCTGAAGGTCTGGTAGTGAAGGTGTTCTGTACTGTTGGACTGTCGAAGTCAGCCACGAATGAGGCTGTCTTGATCAATGCACCTCCTGAGCCCGAAGTTGGCACACATTCTGCCTTCCAGTCCTTGACACCGTTTTTGAGATTGAAGGCTGTATCTCCAAACGCGGTGTTGTTCTCCACACCTTCTATGGTTCCTACCTCGGTGTAGCTTGAGTCCGATGCGTTCTTGATAGATATGGTGCAGTCTCTCGGCGTCTCCTGAGATGCGTACTTTGCCGAAAGCTGGATGTCATCGTTGTTGACGTATCGGGTTCCAGACACCTGGGTATTCGAAGGCCTCATATCGTAGATGCTCAGAGGTATCTTCACCTGCTGAAGTGGTGTCTGACGACTGTTACCTGCCTGGTCTACAGCTTCAACGCTGATATCGTAGAATCCAGGCTTGAGAGGTCTCAGTCCAACCTTCGCGCTGCTTGACCTTGTGGATACTGTCTGGACACCAAGCAGGTTGCCTGTGTCGTTCAGGACTCTGAGATCGATTTCTCTGCTTGTGGAGTCTTCGTACGCAACTGAGACGTTCGGGGTGGATGAGTCAAACTCGACGAATCCCTGCTCTGTGGTTGGTTCATCTATGCTGACCGTAGGCTTCTGTGTATCAACGATGAACGTCTCGGAGACACTACGTGTGTTACCGAACTCATCAGTACAGGACGCAGATACACGGTTTGGTCCATCCCTGAGCGATAGCCCTGGGGCCAGTGTAGCTATCTTGCCGTCGCCATCT
>CAKZNU010000143.1 GCA_937132175.1 uncultured euryarchaeote | reverse complement strand
TCATCGCGGTCTGGAGCGGACGGGAAACCCGGAGAGAAAGGATGGAGGAGAGAAAAAGAGAGGAAGACATCCAGGGACAGGAGTTTCACGAGAGGGATATCAGAGAGATAGAGAACGGAGTCGGAAAGCTTCTTGCGCTCTCGGACGAGATAGTTGTAAACGACGGCTCCCTGCAGGAGCTTGAAACAGAGGTTGAATCGGTGATCACCAGTGACTGAACTTGACTACGAAGAACTCGGATTTATGTGTGGAATAGAGATACATCAACAGCTTGATACAGACACTAAGCTCTTCTGTGACTGCCCTGTCGACCTCGAGGACGAAAACCCGGACAGCGAGGTAAGGAGAAGGCTCAGATCGGTGGCAGGAGAGACCGGCGCCGAGGACAGGGCCGCAGAGGTAGAGGCGGAAAAGCAAAAGGAGTTCGTCTACAAGGTGCACGACCGGAACAACTGCCTCGTCGAGCTCGATGAAGAGCCTCCACACCAGATGAACCCTGAGGCACTGGATACAGCCCTTACCTTCGCCAGGATGGTTGATGCGGAGATACCGCCGGAGATACAGGTTATGAGGAAGATGGTAGTCGACGGATCAAACACCTCCGGCTTCCAGAGAACCGCGATGATAGGACTAGATGGAACCCTGGAGACCGAGACCGGAGAAGTCTCCATAGAGGACATAGAACTGGAGGAAGAATCCGCAGGAATCAACGAAAGAAACGGAGACAGAGCGGTCTATGACCTCTCCAGGCTTGGAGTCCCTCTGGTAGAGGTCGGTACCGATGCATCTATACAGAGTCCGGAACACGCAAGAGAGGTGGCTGAACGCATCGGGATGTTGCTGAGATCCACTGGTAAAGCCAGGAGAGGGCTTGGAACCATCAGACAGGACGTAAACGTATCGATCTCTGAAGGCTCAAGGGTCGAGATCAAGGGCTTTCAGGATATAGAAAACATTGACCGCCTGATAGAGCTCGAGGTCCGGAGACAGAGAAACCTTGTGCAGCTGGGAGAGGAACTTGGAGACCGGGAGGTTGTCGCGGACAACGTAACCCACCTCTTTGAGGAAACGGAAAACGAGATAGTCTCTACCGTTATCGAGAACAACGGCTCAGTCTATGGATTTCGGCTGCCGGAACTGGCCGGTCGCATGAAGGAAGAGATCTCCGGAGACAGGTACGTCGCACAGGAGCTTGTAGATTATGCAAGATCCAGAGGCATAAACGGAATAATACATACTGACGAAGACCAAGACTACGGCCTGGAGGAAGGCTTCGAGGCCATGGCACAGGACTTCAGCAGGGAGGAAGGAGACGCCCTGGCGATACTTGCCGGCCCGAAGGCAGAGGCAAAACAGGCGGCAAAAGCCGTAAGGGACAGGGCACAGATGCTTTACACGGAAGAAGTACCTGAAGAAACCAGGACAGCCGAACAGAACCATACAACCGCTTACTCCAGACCTCTGCCCGGAAGCGCAAGGATGTACCCGGAAACCGACGTGCCCCCGGTAGAAATAACCGATGAAAAGGTAAACGGAATCGATGAGAACCTACCAGATACAATCGAGGAAAGACGCCAACGATACGCCGAGGAGGTAGGAGAGGAGCTTGCAAGACAGATAACATCCTCCAGAAGGCTGGGAGAGTTCGAAGAACTTCGAGACGAGACGGACTCCAAAACGGCCGCAAACGTACTGGTAAATACCTTGCCCAAGCTTGAATCCGACGGATACACCCTCGAGGAAGTCAAGACAGAGGACATCCAAGAGATACTTCAGGCAGTGGACAGAGAGGAAATCGCCAGGGGAGACATAGAAGAGACACTGAAGGCCGTAACCGAGGGAAAAAATCCGGGCGAAGCACTAGAGGAGATAAAGGAATCAAGGTCCTCCAGGGAAGAGATCAGAGAGGCTGTCTCCGAGGTCCTGAGCGAAAACGAAGAGATGATCCAGGAGCAGGGAGAACACGCACAGGGCGCACTCATGGGAGCCTGCATGGAAAAGGTCGATGCAGACGGAGGAACAGTATCAGAGATCCTCAGCGAGGAACTACAGAAACATATCTGATTCCCCTCGACAAGATATAAAGGTACACAGAAGTAACTAGGAAGTATGAAGATCAAAACCTTCCTGATACTTGCACTTGTGCTCCTGCCTCTGGCCTCAGGCTTCAGTACGGAGGTAACCTCCTTTGACGGATCGGCAGCACCGCATAGCCCGGCACAGCTAAACTTCTCCATCATGAACAACGGAACAGAGGCCGCCAGATACAGTATAGACCACAGCTTCTCTAAGTCAGGATGGATATACTCGGAAAGCTCCATACTCATTGAACCCGGAGAAACAGAGAAGACAGGAGTCACCGTGACACCTCCGAAAGACGCCCTTCAACAATCCTACAGCCTCGAAGTCTACATCACCGAAAGAAGTACAGGTGAAACACAGAGCCTGAGAGAGATCATAGACGTCGAGAGAAACTCCACACTCAACATCGTATCAAGGAAGCTTCCTGAAGGAAAGTACAGGCCGGGCTCAGAGCTTGAATACTCCGTCACCGTACAGAACCTCGACTCGGGAATACTGTCAGACTACAGTATAACCGCCTCGATGGAGAACCAGGAAAAAAGCTCCTCCGGAAGACCTCTGGCACCTGCAGCCACCAAGAAATACAGCTTCTCACACACATTACCGGAGAACGAGGCGCCAGGACCAAGAGAAGTCTCACTCAGAGTAGACGGGGTTCAGCAGAGGCAATACACCGGAGAGATAACCGTAGAAGAGATCATAAAGATAGATGGCGAAAGATCCGGGGAACAGAGGCTACTGGGATTCCAGGGAAACATTACAGTACAGAACCTTGGAAACGCACAGAGAACCGTAAACCGCTCAGTGAGTCTGCCGTCGTACCTTTCACCCCTACTTGAGTTTTCCGAGAAACCCCAGAGAAGTGAAAACGGCTCAGATACCATCTACAGCTGGGAGAAAACCCTGAATCCGGGAGAAAGACACAGCTTCACGTGGACCGCAAGCTACACCTTGCCCGTACTGACAGTTACCGTACTCATCATCCTCTTTACAGCGATAAGAAAACTCAGCGGAAACGTAAAGCTGGAGAAAGAAACCGAGGACAAAGAAGACGGAAAAACGGTCTCAATACAGGCCACAAACAACACAGAAACCATCAAAGACATAACCATCTCGGACTTCGTCCCGAACGTTGTCGAGCTAGATGAAGACTTCGACATGACGGAACCAGAGGTAAAGAAAACCGTAGATGGCACAGAACTCGAATGGAAGCTGGAAGACGTAAGGCCCGGAGAAACAAGGATGATACAGTACGCCGTAGAGCCAAAGATAGACGTCGAAGAAGGAATAGAGCTTCCGGAACCCGAACTCGAAGACAAGTAAACCTCTGGAACCGTATTAAAAACTTGGCGCAGACTTGAAACCTACACCCGCCTTAGCTCAGGCTGGCAGAGCGGTCGACTGTAGATCGACTTGTCCCAGGTTCAAA